>DATNIV010000027.1:0-13591 GCA_035604255.1 Telmatospirillum sp.
ATCATGTCGAAGATGCCGTTGCTGCTTTGTCCGGGCCTCCTCAATGATGCCACTCTCTGGCGTCATCAACTGCAGAGCCTCGTCGACATTGCCGAGGCCGAGGTGGCCGACTTGACCGATGCCGACAGCGTTGCGGCGTTGGCCCGGACCGTTCTGGACCGAGCCCCGCCACGCTTCGCGCTGGCCGGGTTGTCGATGGGCGGCTATGTCGCCTTTGAAATCATGCGCCAAGCGCCGGAACGAGTGAGCCGGCTGGCGTTGTTCGACACGCGGGCCCGTCTCGATCCGCCCGAATCGCGAGAGCGCCGTCTCGCTTTGATCGATATTGCCAGGCGCGGTGGCTTCTCCAAGCTTCCGGCGCAGATGCTCGCCAACCAAGTGCATCCCGACCATGTGGCCGTTCCGCATATTGTCAGCGCGGTGCTCGGCATGGCGGAGCGAATTGGCAGTGACGCTTTCATCCGTCAGCAGACGGCGATCCTGAGCCGACCTGACAGCCTCGCCGGTCTTGCCGCTATCGGCGTGCCGACATTGGTGGCCGGGGGGCGCCAGGACAGCATCACGCCGCCGGAGATCCTGAGAGAGATCGCAGACGGCATTCCCGGCGCGAAATTGGTCATCGTCGAGGACGCCGGTCACCTGACGCCACTCGAACAACCGCAGGCGGTGAGTGCCTTGCTGCGCTATTGGCTACAGAGCTGACACAGGGGAATCGCATGAGTGAGCGGAACGAGACGGACGCCCATATTCTGTTGGCCGATATAAGCGGCTACACGCGGTTCTTGCGTGAAAACCGGGTGACGTTGCGTCATGCCAACTATATCGTTTCAGAGCTGCTCGCCGCCATCATGCAGCGGGCGGAACCCGTTATCTGTCCCGAGAAAATCGAGGGTGACGCCATTCTCTTCGTCGCGCCGGCCGGGCAGGTGATCGACGCCAGCGTTCGTCGCTCCATGTTCGGCTTCTTTTCAGCCTTTTATCGGCGTCGCGCGCAGTTGATCGCTCACAACTCTTGCCCCTGCGAAGCCTGTACCACGATTCACCATCTCGACCTCAAGGTGATCAGTCATTTCGGCAAAGTCTTACGCTACACCGTGAACAATTTTGAGGAATTGGCCGGCTTCGACATTATCGTTGCCCATCGTCTCCTCAAGAATTCGGTTGAGGCCACGCGTTATCTGATGGTGACCGATGCGGCCTGGGCGCTGGTCAGGCCGGAAAACCATGCGTTGCCCGTCGAAAGCCATGTCGAGCAATGCGAGGGCGTGGGAGATATCTCGGTGGTGGTGATTCGTGGCGAGGTAACGCTGCCCGACGAACAACCAGGACCGCCGCCAAAAACCTCGATGACCTATCGGATCGGTGATTTTGCGATCAAGCATCTGATGCTGCTTCCCTTCGGCGAGCGGCTGTTCCGGCAAAACGCGCGTGGCGTCCGAGCCAAAGCGCGTCACTTTGCTCCATAGACGGCGTAATTGACGTCGAGCGAGGAACAACGGTCCCAGCGATCGCGCAGCATGTCGTAACGCACGCCTTCGAAAGATTTCGGCGCGATGCCTGCGTGCCGTAAGGCGGCGGCGAATTCGGAGGGGCGTAGAAATTTGCGCCAGTTGTGGGTGCCTCTTGGGAGCCAGCGGAGAACATATTCCGCGCCGATGATCGCCAAGGCGAAAGACTGTGGCGTGCGGTTCAATGTCGCTCCGAAGAAGGCGCCGCCGGGTTTCAGCCGGTCGCTGACGGCGGCGAGAAAGGCTCCGACATCGGGCACATGCTCGACCACTTCCATCGTCATCACCACGTCGAATTGTTGGTCCAATGTTTCCGGCGTGGCGCACCGGTAGTCGATGGCAAGCCCGCTCTGCGCGGCATGCAGACGTGCTATGCCGACATTTTTTTCGCCGGCATCGATCGCGGTGACGGCGAATCCCAGACGGGTCAAAGGTTCCGCCAAGAGTCCGCCGCCGCAGCCGACGTCAAGCAGCGACAATCCTTCGAAAGGGCGTTGGACGCTGGCATCGCGCGAAAAATGCGCGGCCAGATGGTCCCGCAAGAAGGCCAAACGGGGCGGGTTGAGCTGATGGAGCGGTTTGAAATCGCCATCGGCATCCCACCAGGCGTCGGCCATCGCATGAAAACGGGCGATCTCATCAGGAGAGGCGGTGGTGGGGGAAGAGATGGGCGCCATCGGATACTCCTTAAGCTTTGGTCCAGACTTTCAGGGAGGGGTGTCTTGCGTCGGCTGACGATCTTAGAGTATGTATACGCGCCTTCGTTCAGTGGGCAACCTAGCTATCTGCAGATTCTTTCAAGGGAATAAACGATGGCGCGCATCGTTATGAAATTCGGCGGCACTTCGGTCGGCGACTGCGAACGCATTAAAAATGTGGCGCGCCGCGTGAAGGCTGAAGTGGGCCGGGGCAATGAAGTTGCCGTGGTGGTTTCAGCCATGTCGGGCGTGACCAATCAATTGGTCGATTATTGCAAGCAAATCGCCCCTTTGCATGACGCCCGCGAGTATGACGTGGTGGTTTCCACCGGCGAACAGGTGACGATCGGCCTCTTGGCCATGGCGTTGCAGGAGCAGGGCGTCTCGGCTCGGTCCTGGACCGGCTGGCAAATCCCCATCCGGACCGATGGGGCGCATGGCAAGGCCCGCATCGAATCGATCGAGATCGCCGAATTGGAGCAGTGCATGCGATCCGGCTTGGTGGCCGTGGTCGCCGGCTTCCAGGGAATCGGTCCGGAAAACCGGATATCGACCCTCGGGCGCGGCGGCTCCGATACCAGCGCGGTCGCGTTGGCCGCTGCGTTGAAGGCTGATCGTTGCGACATCTATACCGATGTGGACGGTGTCTATACCACCGATCCGCGGATTGTTGCCAAGGCGCGCAAGCTCGATAAAATCACTTATGAAGAGATGTTGGAACTGGCTTCGCTGGGCGCCAAGGTGCTGCAGACTCGGTCGGTCGAAATGGCGATGAAGTACCGCGTGCGGGTGCAGGTGCTGTCGAGTTTCGTCGATGCTCCCGGAACTCTGGTTTGTGATGAGGATGAAATCGTGGAAAAGGAACTGGTGAGCGGCATCGCCTATAGCCGCGACGAGGCCAAGATCACCTTGATCAAGGTGGCGGATCGCCCCGGCGTTGCCGCTGCCATCTTTGGCCCTTTGACGGATGCCAATATCAACGTCGATATGATCGTCCAAAATGTCTCGGAGGACGGCAAGCATACCGACATGACCTTCACCGTCGCCAAATCCGATCTCGATCGCGCGGTCAAAGTGTTGACCGAGAAGACGGAAGATTTGAATTACGAGCGGCTGGTGCCTGACAGCAATGTTGTGAAGGTCTCCGTCATCGGTATGGGAATGCGCAGCCACGCCGGCGTCGCGCAAAAAATGTTCAAGACGCTGGCTGAAAAATCCATCAACATCCAAGTGATCTCGACTTCGGAAATCAAAGTCAGCGTGCTGATCGCCGAAGAATATACCGAGTTGGCGCTGCGTGCTCTGCATTCGGCTTACGGATTGGATACGCACTAAGGCTTCAATCGCGGCGGATTCCTGGGGATCCGTCGCGTCTCAAGCGCTGCTCGGGCCTGGCTCTGTTTCCGGGTGGAGCGAAGGCGTCTGGGGACTTCGGGATCTGGACCAGGTATTTCACACCAGACCCCATGAGCGAAAGCGTTGAAGGAGAAGCGAAGGAATGTCCTCGGCCAGGACGCATTTGGATCGGTTGTGGCGGCGCGGTCGGGATTTTCTCGGCACCGAAGTGGCAATCATGGGCGGCGCGATGTCTTGGATATCGGAACGCCATCTGGTGGCCGCGATCTCCAACGCCGGCGGCTTCGGCGTTCTGGCGTGCGGTTCGATGCCGCCGGAAGTTTTGGCGCGTGAAATCGAAGCCACGCAAAAGCTCACCGACAAGCCGTTTGGCGTCAATCTGATCACCATGCATCCGCAACTGGCGGAGTTGATCGAAGTGTGCGGACGCTTGAGCGTCGGCCATGTGGTGTTGGCGGGGGGCCTGCCGCAGGCGGCGTCGATCGCGCGTGCCAAGGCTCTTGGCGCGAAAGTGGTCTGCTTCGCGCCGACCGTGATTTTCGGCAAGAAGCTGGTGCGGCTCGGCGCCGATGCCTTGGTCATCGAAGGGACCGAGGCGGGTGGGCATATCGGTCCCGTCTCGACGAGCGTGCTGGCCCAAGAGATTCTGCCGGCGATTCGCGATGTGCCAGTTTTTGTCGCCGGTGGCATCGGTCGCGGCGAAGCCATTCTTTCCTATCTCGAGATGGGCGCCGCCGGCGTGCAACTGGGGACCCGCTTCGTTTGCGCCAGCGAATGCGTCGCGCACCCCAATTTCAAGCAGTCCTTTATCCGGGCCAATGCCCGGGACGCCGTGCCTTCGATGCAGGTTGACCCCAATTTTCCGGTGATTCCGGTGCGTGCCCTGGCCAATCCGGCGTCAAAGCGGTTCGTCGCCTTCCAACATGAGGTCATCGGTCGTTTTCGCAATGGCGAGATCGATCAGAAGTCGGCCCAATTGGAAATCGAACATTTCTGGGCCGGCGCCTTGCGTCGTGCGGTGATTGATGGCGATGTGGAGAACGGCTCTTTGATGGCCGGTCAAAGCGTCGGGATGGTGAGTTGCGAGCAAGATACGACGGAGATCATTGCCGAGCTTGTCGATCAGGCGGCGCGGGCGTTGGCCGCGCGGGAGTCTATAGAGGCGGTGTTCTGATGTTGCCGAGTGCCAGCACGATCTCACGAAGACTGCTGGGCCGACTGCGTGACGTCATGGCAGCCGGGGGGTCCGCTCAGGATCGCCTCGACAAGGTGGTGACCCTGATCGCCGCCGACATGGTGGCGGAAGTCTGCTCTTGCTATGTGATGCGGGCGGGCGAGGTCCTCGAACTGTTCGCCACCGAAGGTTTGCTGAAAAGCGCCGTTCATGAAACGCGGTTACGGGTTGGCGAAGGTTTGGTTGGTGCGATTGCCGGTCATGCCAGGCCACTGGCTTTGGCCGATGCGCAAAGCCATCCGCGTTTTGCCTATCGACCGGAAACGGGAGAAGAAATCTTCCATTCCCTGGTCGGTGTGCCGATCATTCGCGGCGGTCGCGTCATCGGTGTTTTGGTGGTGCAGAACAAGAGCCAGCGCCAATATACCGAAGAAGAGGTGGAGACGCTGGAGACCGTGGCCATGGTTCTGGCCGAATTGGTCTCCTCCGGCGAGTTGATCAATCGCGATGAATTGGCCTCGATCGACGGGAATGCCGTTTTACCTGTAAGGATGGAAGGAACCCGTCTGACGGCGGGTATCGGTATCGGTATCGCCGTCATGCATGAGCCGCGCGTCGTCGTTCAAAAGCTGGTGGCGGAAGATCCGGAAGCGGAACTCGAACGCCTGAAGGACGCGTTGCGCCGCATGCGCAATTCGCTCGACGAAATGTTCGACGCGCAGGATCTGGCCTTCGGCGGCGAGCATCGCGATGTTCTGGAAACCTATCGCATGTTCGCCGAGGATGCCGGATGGCGGGCGCGTATCGCCGAGGCGATCCAATCGGGACTGACCGCCGAGGCGGCCGTGCAGAAGGTGCATGAGGACACGCGGATCCGCATGAGCCAAGTCAGCGACCCCTATTTGCGCGAACGGCTGCATGACCTGGAGGATATCGCCAACCGGTTGCTGCAACATTTGGTGCGCTCCGGCGAAGACGGCGGGACGGCCGCGGCTTACGAACTTCCCGAGAACACCATCCTGGTCTGCCGGACCATGGGGCCGACCGAGCTTCTCGATTACGACCGGAAGCGATTGCGCGGGCTGGTGCTGGAAGACGGCTCGCCGACCATGCATGTGGCGATTTTGGCGCGCGCTCTCGATATTCCTGTGGTCGGACGGGTCAAGGATGCCCTGGCGCGCATCGAGGCCATGGATCCCATCATTGTCGACGGTGACAGCGGACAGGTTTTCGTGCGTCCGTCGGATGACATTCTCGACGCTTTTGCCGCCAGCCTGGAGACGCGCGCGGTGAAGTTGGCGACTTATGCCGCCATGCGCGATTTGCCGGCGGTGACGCTTTGCGGCGAGCCGGTTCGTCTGCTGCTGAATGCCGGCCTGCTGGCCGACATCCCGCAACTGGAGGCGACGGCTGCCGACGGGATCGGTCTTTATCGTACCGAAATGCCTTTCATGGCCCGCTCTCACTTGCCGGACGTCCGGGCGCAGACCACGCTCTATTCTAAAATTCTCGATGCTGCGGCCGGCAAGCCGGTGGTGTTTCGAACCCTTGACGTCGGGTCCGATAAGTTGTTGCCCTATTGGGACAGCGCCGGCGAGGACAATCCGGCGATGGGGTGGCGCGCGATCCGCATCACGCTTGATCGGCCGGCTGTTCTGCGCCATCAGTTGCGCGCTCTGGTTCGCGCTGCGGCCGGACGTGATCTCAATGTCATGTTTCCCATGGTCGCCGAGGTCGCCGAATTCGTTCAAGCGCGCGCCTTGCTCGAGATGGAATTGGATCGCCATCAATCATCCGGAAGTGAACCGCCGGCCAAGGTTCGCGTCGGCACCATGCTGGAGGTCCCTGCTTTGGCCTGGCAGCTTCCGTCTTTGTTGAAGCGCATTGATTTTATCTCCGTCGGTAGCAACGATCTGACCCAGTTCCTCTTTGCGGCTGACCGCGGCAATGCGCGCATTTCCGAGCGTTACGATGTGCTTTCGCCGGCGATGGTCAGCTTCTTGCGGTGGATAACGGCACTTTGCAATGACGCCGGAGTGCAGTTGTCTTTGTGCGGCGAGATGGCGGGGCGGCCACTCGACGCGATGGTTTTGTTGGGACTGGGAATTCGCAATCTGTCGATGTCGGCGCCCTCGATTGGTCCGGTAAAGGCGATGGTGCGCAGTCTTTCTCTTCCCAGACTGGAAGATTACATGGCGACTCTTTATGAGCTTCCCGACCATTCGATCCGAGACAAGTTGCGCAATTTTGCCTTGGATCACGGTGTGCAACTTTAAACTTCTGTCGTCGTTATTATTATTAGCGCCGTGACGGCGTGCCGCCATTGCGTTCCGGTGGCCTTTTTTGCTAAGACAGGCCACCAAGGGCGGTGGTGGGACATCAAGCGAAAATCGAGGATTGTCGTACCGTGGCAGCAGAGAACCAGGACATGAGTGGAACCGCTCCGGTCGGAGTGACCGGTAGCGTCGGTGCTCTCTTGCGCGAAACCCGGGAGCGGCGCGGTCAGGATCTTGGTTTCGTCGCCAGCGCGCTCCGGATTCGTCAGCCATATTTGCAAGCCATCGAAGAGGGGCGGTCGGATGACCTGCCGGGGTCGACCTATGCCGTCGGCTTCGTGCGTGGGTACGCCGACTATTTGGGGCTGGACAGCAAGGAAATCGTTCGTCGTTTCCGCCAGGAAAATGGCGAATTCGCCAACCGTGCCGAGTTGGTGTTCCCGTCGGCCGTCTCGGAAGGCAGTATTCCGACCGGTGCTTTGCTGGCGGTCGCCGTCCTGGCCGCCGCGGCTGCCTACGGGGCCTGGTATTGGTATCAGTCCCGGGATCCGTCGCTGGCTTCGGCCGTGCCGGCGCTTCCCGAGCGCTTGGCCGCGTTGATTCATCAGCCGGTGGGAAGTGGATCCGAACTGGTTGCCGTCGATGGCGACAAAGCCGTCGACAACAGCAAGGTCAACGAAGTGCCGCAGCCGCCGGCCCCCGTTCCCGCGGCGGCTCCCTCTTTTCCCACGGTTTCCGCTTCGTCGCCTTCCGTCGTCGCGTCGTCTGTTCCGTCTTCCTCGGGGCCGGCGCATGTGGATGTCGTACCGCCCGCCGAGGACGATTTACCGGTGACCGCGCCGGCGGCGACGTCAGCCGCTCCGGCGACGACCGGCGCTTCGGATGGGATTGCCGCTGGCGGGGATGTCAAAAGCGCCGAGGTCGCGCCGGATGAGGGCAAGCCGGTCAAGGACGCCAAGGGCAAGGCCAAAGGGCGGGACGCCAAGCCCGATCTGACAAAGGCGCCGGTCGTGGCACCGAATGACGCTGCGTCGCCGGCGGTTGGCGACGCGAAGCCGGCCGATGCGCCCGCCACCGTTAAACTCCAGGAAGCGACTCCCGCCGAGCCATCGCGCGTGGTCATGCGTGCCAAGGAGGATTGCTGGATCGAAATCCGTGATGCCAATGGAAAAATCGTGCAAAACCGGCTTTTGAGGAAAGGCGAGGTTTATTCCGTCCCGTCCCGTCCCGGTTTGAAGATGACCGCCGGTAATGCCGGCGCGTTGGCGATGCTGGTCGATGGCAAGGCGGCACCGGCGTTGGGGCGGCTCGGCATGGTGCGCCGCGCCGTGTCCTTGGATGCCGAACGACTGAAGGAAGGTGAGGGTGTCGCGCCCGAGCCCGTCGCGCCTGATCCTGTTCCGACGGAAACGCCGGTTCCTTCTTCGCCGAATGGGGCGTCCGGGACCGAATAAAGGCCTGCTATTTTATGACTCCCGGCCCGCGTGGCGAGCGGAGGCATTATATCAAACCTAAGCCCGAACGGGCAGATGTCCACCGTCAGGGACGGTTGCGTTCCCGGAATGCCGGCCTCCGGCTCAAGGTCGCTTTGTCCGAAGGTGATTTTGAGCTATAACCCGAACCCCGATTTCTTAAAGGCGAGACGGCCATGAGTGTAAGGCCCTACCGTGATATTCACCGCCGGGTAAGCCGGCAGATCTTTGTTGGTAATGTACCGGTCGGCGGCGATGCGCCGATCGCCGTACAGTCGATGACCAATACCCTGACCACCGACGTCAAGGCGACGGTGGAGCAAATCCATCGTCTGGAGGAGGCCGGGGCGGATATCGTTCGGGTGTCCTGTCCGGACCAGGAATCGGCTTTGGCGCTGAAGGATATCGTCCGTCAGGTGCAGGTGCCGATCATCGCCGATATCCATTTCCACTATCGCCGCGCCATCGAGGCCGCGGAATCGGGCGCCGCCTGTCTGCGCATCAACCCGGGCAACATCGGTTCGGCCGATCGCGTCCGCGACGTGGTGCAGGCCGCCAAAGATCACGGCTGCTCGATGCGGATCGGCGTCAACGCCGGAAGCCTTGAGAAGGAACTGCTCGAACGCTATGGCGAACCCTGTCCGGAAGCGATGCTTGAAAGCGGGATGAATCACGCCCGTATCCTCGAAGACAACGATTTCTTCAACTTCAAGATCAGCGTCAAGGCCTCCGACGTTTTTCTGGCCGTGGCGGCCTATCACGCGCTGGCGGAAGCTTGCGACTATCCGTTGCATCTCGGAATCACCGAGGCCGGTGGATTGCGCGGCGGGACGGTCAAATCGGCGATCGGCATCGGCTCGCTTCTGTGGGCCGGCATCGGAGACACCATTCGCGTGTCCTTGTCCGCCGATCCGGTCGAGGAAATCAAGGTCGGATATGAAATCCTGAAGTCGCTGGGGCTGCGCAATCGCGGTGTGCGGATTGTGTCTTGTCCGTCCTGCGCTCGCCAGGGCTATGACGTGGTCAGTACGGTGGCGATCCTGGAAGAACGGTTGGCCCACATCACTACGCCTTTGACGCTGTCCATCATCGGCTGTGTCGTCAACGGTCCCGGCGAGGCGCGCGAGACCGACCTCGGTCTGACGGGCGGCGGCGGCGGCAGTCATATGGTTTATGTGGCCGGTAATCCCGACCATAAGATCGACACCGCCAACATGGTCGATCACATCGTCTCCCTGGTGGAGAAGAAGGCCGCGGCGATCGAAGCCGACAAGGAACTGGTGCGAAGCGCCGGATAGAATCGAGGGACGAGGTGCTGCGGATGTCGCGCCGCGTCCCGTAAGCCCGAGCGGCGTTTGAGCCTTGCGACAAGCGGAGCGCAGGCGTCGGATAGAATCGAGGGACGAGGTGCTGCGGATGTCGCGCCTCGTCCCGAGACTAACTTTTAGCTGAATGAGTAGCCTTAAGTGTCTGTCTTACAACCGGTGCGCGGCACCCACGATTTGTTGCCCGAAGAGGCGCGCCGCCATCGTCTTGTCGAAGAGATCGCGTTCGATGTCGCCAAGCGCTACGGTTTCGGCGAGATCGTGACGCCGATCTTCGAGTTCACCGACGTCTTTTCGCGGAATTTGGGCGAGACGACCGATGTGGTCTCCAAGGAAATGTACACCTTTACCGACCGCTCTGGCGAAAGTCTCACCCTTCGTCCGGAAGGCACGGCCGGGGTGGCGCGCGCGTTCATATCCGGTGGTCTGTCCCAGCATTTGCCGCTGAAGCTGTTCTATCGGGGGCCGATGTTCCGTTACGAGCGGCCGCAAAAGGGGCGGTTGCGGCAGTTCCATCAATTGGGCGTCGAACTTCTCGGGGTCGAGGGGCCGCAGGCCGACGTTGAGGTCATCGCCTTGGCGGCGCATATCCTGCAAGCTCTTGGATTGAAAGATCAGGTGCGCCTGGAATTGAACAGCCTTGGCGATGCTCCGTCGCGGGCCGCCTATCGGGACGCATTGGTCGCTTATCTGTCGGGGCACAAGGACAAGCTATCGAAGGACAGCCTGGAGCGCATGGAACGCAATCCTTTGCGCGTTCTCGATTCCAAGGACGACAGCGACAAGGCCGTGGTCGCCGATGCGCCGCTGATGGTCGATTATCTGAACGACGAATCGCGCCGGTTCTTCGACACCGTGCAAGAGGGTTTGGCGGCGGCTGGTGTGCCGGTGTTCGTCAATGCGCGTCTGGTGCGGGGTCTTGACTATTATTGTCACACGGCCTTCGAATTCACCACGACGGCCCTTGGCGCCCAGGGAACGGTGCTGGCCGGCGGTCGTTATGACGGATTGATCGGGCAGATGGGCGGCCCGGTGACTCCCGGAATCGGCTGGGCGGCGGGGATCGAACGTCTTTCCATGCTGTATGCCGGCGAGGCCGTGGTTCGACGTCCAATGGTGGTGATTCCGATGGGCGTTTCCGACTCTGCCGTCGTCGTGACGCAGCGGTTGCGGCAAGCCGGTTTCACCGTCGAATTGGGCTATTCGGGAAATATGAAGAAACGCCTGGCGCGGGCCAACAAATTGAATGCGTGCGCGGCTCTCATTCTCGGGGAAGAGGAATGGGCTCGCCAAGCGCTCGTCCTGCGCGATCTCGATACGGGTGAGCAGGAGGAGGTTCCGCTGGCTGTGCTGGAGGACCGTCTCGCTCGCTTCCGGTAGGACAATGAACGAAAACCGCTCCCTCTTGCGGCCAATCATCGTCGGCGCCAACCATCGCTCCAGTTCGTTGGCGCTGCGCGATGCCTTGTTTGTCGACGACGCGGCGCAGCCAGCCTTTTTGTCGGCTCTCAAGGACGCCGGTTTGAGCCAAGCCGTGGTTCTGTCCACCTGCGACCGCGTCGAGGTGTTGGCTTTGCACCGTGATGCCGGGCTTGCCGAAGCGATTCTGGCCAAGGCTTTTGCCGAACGCGGCCATGTGACCACTGACGGATTGACGGGACAGCTTTACGCCCTGGTCGACGACGCCGCGGTCAAGCATTGCTTCGCCGTGACAGCGTCGCTCGACAGCCTGATCATCGGCGAACCTCATGTGTTGGGGCAGGTCAAAGCCTGCCATCGGATGGCCCGTGACGCCGGGCTGTGCGGGCCGGAAATGGAGACGTTGCTGTCGGCGGCCTATGGCGTCGCCAAAAGAGTCCGCTCCGAAACGGCGGTGGCGGAGCGGCCGGTGTCCATCGCCGCCGCCGCCGTGCAGTTCGCGCGTGATTTGCATGGCGATTTGTCCGACAGCAAGGCCTTGCTGATTGGCGCCGGCGAAATGGGCGAATTGGTTGCCGAAAGCTTGCTGGCGGCCGGGGTGCATCGTTTGGTGGTTGCCGCGCCGCGGCAGAGTCAGGCCGAAGCGCTGGCGGAAAGTCTGAATTGCCACGTTGCCGCCGTTGCGGATCTGCCGGATCTTCTGATTCAGGCCGATATTGTGCTGACGGCCGTCAGCGGCCGCCACCTGTTGATTGCGCCGGAACAAGTTCATGCGGCGTTGCGCAAACGGCGGCATAAGCCTATTTTTTTGGTGGATCTGGGGATCCCCGGCGATATCGATCCGGCTGTCAATCGTATCGATGGCGCCTTTTTATACGATTTGACCGATCTTGAGCGCTTGGCCATGGAAGGCCGCGCGACACGTGAGGCGGCGGCGCGCGACGCCTGGGCGATCATCGAATCCGAAGTGGCCGGGTTCACCCGGCGCCGCGCCGCCCGCGCCGCCGTGCCGGCGATTGTCGCGCTGCGCGGCCATTTCGAGCAGGCGCGCGAGCAGGCGCTGGCGGAGGCCGGCAATGATGCCGAAAAGGCCACGCACCTTTTGGTCAGTCGCCTGTTGCATGATCCCAGCGATGTGATGAAGACGATCGCCGCTGGCGGGGACGCCACCAAAACCGAATGGGATGCCTCCGAACAGTTGCTTCGTCGGCTGTTTCGGTTGGAGTAGACGATGAATCTCGACCAGACCTTCGATCGCGTTTTGACCAGGCATGCCGAACTTTCCTCCATCTTGATGGGCGAAGGCGGGGCTGACGATTCGCAGAGTTTTGTGCGGATGTCGAAAGAGTTGGCCGAACTTGATCCCGTGGTGGCCGGCATCAAGGCCTTGCGCCAGCTTCAGGGCGAGATGGCCGACGCCGCCCAGATGATGACCGATCCCGCCGCCGATGCCGAAATGCGGGGGCTGGCCGAGGAAGAGTTCTATGCGCTGAAGGAACGGCTTCCGCTGCTGGAACGCGAGGTCCAGGTGGCCTTGTTGCCGAAGGACGAGGCGGACGAAAAAAACGCCATTCTGGAAGTGCGCGCCGGAACCGGGGGGGAGGAGGCCGCGCTGTTTGCCGCCGAACTGTTCCGCATGTATGAACGCTACGCCGCGCTGCGCGGGTGGCGTTTCGAAGTGTTGGGGGGCAACGACACGGGGTTGGGCGGCATCAAGGAGGCGACAGCCGGCATCACCGGTCGGGGCGTGTTCGCCCGTTTGAAATTCGAATCCGGCGTCCATCGGGTGCAGCGCGTGCCGCAGACCGAAGCTGGTGGGCGCATCCATACCTCGGCGGCCACCGTGGCGGTTCTTCCCGAAGCGGAAGAAGTGGATATCCAGATCGACGACAAGGATTTGCGGATCGACGTCTTCCGGTCGCAGGGGTCGGGCGGTCAAAGCGTCAATACGACCGATTCCGCGGTTCGCGTGACCCATTTGCCGACCAATACGGTGGTTCAGTGCCAGGATGAAAAGTCGCAGCACAAGAACAAGGCTCAGGCCATAAAGGTGCTTCGCGCCCGTCTTTACGCGGCCGAACGCGCCGCAAAGGATGCGGAGCGATCGGCCAATCGCAAGGGGCAGGTCGGCTCCGGTGACCGCTCGGAGCGGATTCGCACCTATAATTTTCCACAAGGACGGGTGACCGACCACCGAATCAATTTGACGCTTTACAAGATCGACAAGGTCATGGAGGGCGAGGCTCTGGACGAATTGGTCGAGGCCTTGGGGGCCGCCGATCAGGCCTCCCGTCTGGCGGAAATGGAATGACGACCATCGGCGAGGTCTTGGTGCGGCTGACCGATGGCTTGCGCGAGGCCGG
>DATNIV010000028.1:0-7842 GCA_035604255.1 Telmatospirillum sp.
GCTGGTCGGCGAAGGCTCGGCCGAGCGCATCAAGAAGGAAATCGGGTCCGCCTGTCCGCCGGAAGACGGCGAAGGCCGGACGATGGAGATCAAGGGGCGCGACCTGATGAACGGTGTGCCGAAGGAATTGATCATCTCGGAGCGGCAGATCGCCGAAAGCCTGGCCGAACCGGTTGGCGCCATCATCGAGGCGGTCAAGGTGGCGCTGGAACATACGGCGCCGGAATTGGCGGCCGATATCGTCGATAAGGGAATCGTGTTGACCGGCGGTGGGGCGTTGCTGTCCAACCTCGATTTCGTGCTTCGCCACGCCACGGGTCTGCCGGTGTCGATCGCCGATGATCCGCTGTCCTGTGTGGCCTTGGGCACGGGCCGCGCCTTGGAAGAGATGCCAAAATTGAAGAACGTCCTGACCAGCATGTACTGACCGTTGCCCCCTGGGGCATCGGAGGAGGTAGGGTGTGAAGCAGCATTCGGGAGCGCTGGGACGTCTGGCGACGCTGCGGCAGCTTGCCCAACGGTTTACCTTTCTGGCGCTGGCGATCGCCTCTTTCGGACTGATGTTGCTGGGCAAGGCCGATACGGTTTTGGTCGAGCGGATGCGCTTGGCCATCAGCGATACGGTGGTTCCGATTCTCGACGTCATGTCGCGTCCGGCCGGGACCATTGCCGACGTGGTCAGCGGGGTCCGCGAACTGGCGACGCTTCGGGCGGAAAATGTCCGTCTGCGCGAGGAAAACGCCAATCTCATGCATTGGCAGACGTTGGCGCGCCAACTCGACAATGAAAACCGGTCCTTGCGCGGTCAGCTCAATTTCGTTCCCGATCCCGATCCCTCATTTGTCACCGCGCGCGTGGTCGGTGATACCGGGGGCGCCTTCGTCCATTCCATGCTGGTCAATTCGGGGGCCCGCGAGGGAATCCGCAAAGGCCAGGCGGTGATCGCCGGAGAGTTTCTAATCGGACGTATCGCGGAAGTCGGCCAACGGTCGTCCCGCGTCCTGTTGCTGACCGACATCAACAGCCATATTCCCGTGCTTCTCGAGAGTTCTCGGGCCAAGGCGATTTTGACCGGCGACAACAGCGATCGGCCGCGTCTCAATTATTTGTCGCCGAACAGCAATGCCGCACCGGGTGACCGGGTGGTGAGTTCGGGACATGGCGGCGCCTTTCCGCCCGGCGTGCCGATCGGCGTCGTCTCATCGGTGCAAGACGGCATCGTCAGGGTCGAGCCGTTCGTGCATCGCTATCAGCTTGAATATGTCACGGTGGTCGATTACGGCCTGGCCGGGATCATGCCGTCGGACCCGCCCTCCGAGGGACGCGAGCGGTGAAGGGGTCTTTGCTGCAGCGGATCAACCAAATGATCCGGCAACTGTTGCCGGTGAGTTTGGTCCTGATCCTGATTCTGGTGAACGCTCTTCCGTCCCGGCTGCCCGGCTTTGCCGCCGTGGCGCCGTTGCTGCCGTTGATCGGCGTCTATTACTGGTCGATCTATCGTCCCGACTTGATGCCGCCGGCGATGGCCTTCGGCTTGGGATTGCTGAACGACGTGATCGCCGGTCTGCCGTTGGGCGTGTCGTCGCTGATTTATCTTCTGGTGCAGGGAATGACGGCGTCGCAACGACGCTTCTTCCACGGCAAACCGTTTCGCATCGCCTGGTGGGGATTCGGGTTGGTCAGCAGCGGGGCCTTCATCCTGCAATGGCTGTTGGTGTCGGCGCTGGTGAAACACGCTTTGGAGCCGCGCGCCGTGGTCTTCGAGTTCTTGATGACCCTGTTTTTTTATCCGCTGCTCAGCTGGCTGTTCGCCCGCACCCAGCTGGCTTTGTTACGCAGCGCCTGACCCATGAACCGCGACAATGATCGCGCCAAGTTCGTTAGCCGCCGGGCGCTTTTCCTGGGTGGCGGGAAATTGGCGCTGCTCTCCGCCTTGATCGGGCGGATGTATTATCTGCAAGTCCTCGAGGCTGACAAATACGCCACGCTGGCCGACGAGAATCGCATCAATCTCCGGCTGTTGCCGCCGCCGCGCGGACGGATTCTCGATCGCAACGGCGTGCCGATGGCGGTCAATCAACAGAACTATCGCGTGCTGATCGTCTCGGAGCAGACCGACGATATGGACGACACCCTGGACGCGCTCGCCACCATCATTCCGGTCAACGACCACGACCGCTCCCGCATCGCCCGCGAAATCAAGCGGCGCCGCAGTTTCGTTCCGGTGACGGTGCGCGAGAATCTGTCTTGGGAGGATGTCGCGCGAATCGAGATCAATACGCCCGACTTGCCCGGGGTGATGATCGATGTCGGGCAAAGCCGCAATTATCCCTTGGTCGGGCTGGGGGCGCATCTGCTGGGCTATGTGTCGGCCGTCTCCGAGGCCGATCTGCAGGCGTCAAGCGATCCCTTGCTCGAACTGCCGGGGTTTCGCATCGGCAAGAACGGCATCGAACGGATCTACGATCTGGCGTTGCGCGGCAAAGGCGGCACCAGCCAGGTCGAGGTCAATGCGGTGGGGCGGACCATCCGGGAACTGAAGCGCGACGAAGGGGAGCCGGGGCTCGATCTGCATCTTACCATCGATCTCGACTTGCAGCAGTTCGCCGCGCAGCGCCTGGGGGCGGAAAGCGGATCGGTGGTGGTGCTCGACATCCACACCGGTGACATCCTGGTGATGGCCTCGACGCCGTCTTTCGACCCCAACGCCTTCAACCGCGGGCTCACCTCCGACGAATGGCGGGACCTGATCACCAATCCGCGCGCGCCACTGACCAACAAGGCGATCGCCGGTCAATATCCTCCGGGTTCGACCTTCAAATTGATGACGGCGATGGCGGCCCTGGAGAGCGGCGCCGTGACCGGCGATCAGCGGATCTTTTGCCCCGGCCAGATGAATATCGGCAATATCACGCTGCATTGCTGGAAGAAGGGGGGGCACGGCTCGCTGGACATGCTGGGCGGGATCAAGAATTCCTGCGACGTCTACTTTTATGAAATCGCCCGGCGCACCGGTTTCGAGCGCATCGCCGAGATGTCCAAGCGGTTCGGCCTGGGGGCTCCCTCAGGCTTGGATCTGCCGGGCGAACGCGGCGGCACCATTCCCAACCGCGACTGGAAACGGGCGACCTTAGGCCAGCCCTGGTATCCCGGCGAGACGCCGATCAATGCCATCGGCCAGGGCTATGTGCAGGCGACGCCGCTGCAATTGGCGGTGATGACGGCGCGCTTGGCCAATGGCGGGTTCGCCGTCAAGCCGCATCTGGCCCGCGACACGGTGGAGGGAGTCCACGCGATTCCGCGTCCGGCGCCCAATTGGCCGGAGCTTGGCGTTTCACGCCAATCCCTGGCGTTGATAAGACGCGGCATGTATTCCGTCTGCAACGAACCGGGCGGCACCGCCTTTTCCGTGCGGATCAAGGACGAAGCCATGGCGATGTCGGGCAAGACCGGATCGGCCCAGGTCAAGCGCATCACCATGCGCGAACGGGAAATCGGCATGAAGAAGATGGAAGACATGCCGTGGAAAGACCGTGATCATGCGCTGTTTATCGCCTATGCGCCGGAAGCCGAGCCGCGGTACGCCTGCTGCGTGGTCGTCGAACATGGATCGCACGGCGGATCGGCGGCCGGGCCGGTTGCCCGCGACGTCTTGATCGAGGTGCAGAAGCGTTATCTGCAACATACGGCGGATAAAACCGATGGCCGGTCTTTCGCCGCAGGGCCGCGTCCGGGGGACGGACCGCTCGGGCATGATCATGGGGATCACCCCCATGATCACGAAGACCACGGATGAGGTCGGGACAGATGCATTTTCGTTTTAGCCGTTCCGAGATGACGCTCCGCGAGAAGCTGTGGCATGTCAGCTGGTCGTTCGTCTTTCTGGTCACGGTGGTGTGTTCGGTCGGCTTCCTGACCCTTTATTCGGCGGCCAACGGCAATATCGATCCCTGGGCGTCGCGCCAGATGATGCGCTTCTTCGTCGGTGTGGTGGTGATGCTGGGCGTGGCTATGGTCGACATCCGCTTTTGGATGCGTTGGGCCTATGTGCTCTATGGCGTTGCCCTGGTGCTGTTGGTGGCCGTGGAGGTGCGCGGGTCGGTCGGCATGGGCGCGCAACGCTGGATCGATTTGGGGTTCATCCAGTTGCAGCCCTCGGAAATCATGAAAATTACCCTGGTGTTGTCCTTGGCCCGCTATTTTCACGGCGCCAGCTACCAGGATGTCGGACGTCCGGTCTATCTCGTTCCGCCGCTGATCATGGTGTTCCTGCCGGTCGGCTTGGTGCTGAAGCAGCCGGATTTGGGAACCGCCATGATGCTGACCTTGGCCAGCGGCGCGATGTTTTTCCTGGCCGGCGTACGCCTTTGGAAATTCGGTCTGATCATCGCCGCCGGCCTGGGCGCCATCCCCGTGGCCTGGAAATTCATGCGCGAATATCAGCGCCAGCGCATCATCACCTTTCTCAATCCGGAGAATGATCCGCTGGGCGCCGGCTATCACATCCTGCAATCGAAAATCGCCTTGGGCTCGGGGGGGATGTTCGGCAAGGGCTTCATGCTGGGCACGCAGAGCCATCTCAATTTTCTGCCGGAAAAGCAGACCGACTTCATCTTCACCATGCTGGCCGAGGAGTGGGGGATGGTCGGCGGCGTCGTGCTGGTGTCGCTCTATTGTCTGATCCTGGTCTATGGCTATGCCATGAGCCTCAGGGCCCGCAGCCAGTTCGCCCAACTGGTCGGCTTGGGGCTCACCACCACCTTCTTTCTGTACGCCTTCATCAACATCGCCATGGTGATGGGCCTGGTCCCGGTGGTCGGCGTGCCCCTGCCGCTGATCTCCTATGGCGGCACCGCCATGTTGACCCTGCTGTTCGGCTTCGGACTGATCTTGAGCGTCTATATCCACCGCGATGTGCATATCGGCCGCCGCGGCGCTTCGGACGATGTCTGAGCGGGCGAAAGGCCCGTGACAGGCGCGAATAACCAATTCTTTCAAAAAAGCATTCGACAAACCCGCCCACCTTTGCTAATAACCGGCCTCCCGTTTACGGGCGCGTAGCTCAGTTGGTAGAGCAGCTGACTCTTAATCAGCGGGCCCACGGTTCGAGTCCGTGCGCGCCCACCAAATTCGTGATGAATTTCATCGCGTTCGAAAGGCCCGGTCGAGAGATCGGGCCTTTCGCTTATCCCCGGTTCCCCGCAGGTCCCCATCTGGGTCCCCGGTGGTCTCAGCCCAGGGTTGAGGCCGGCACCCGACGAAAATGAGGTCAAGGATGGACAGTGACGTGAAATGCCCGAAATGCAGCTCTGAGAACGTGTATCAGGACGGCAGCCTGTGGATGTGCCCGGACTGCGCCCATGAGTGGAACCCGGACGTCGTCACGGGCGACGCCGACGGCGCCAATGGGGACGGCCAGATCCGCGATGCGAACGGCAACCTGCTCGCCGATGGCGACAGCGTGAGCGTCATCAAGGATCTGAAGGTCAAGGGGTCGTCCCTGGTCGTCAAAGGTGGAACCAAGGTGAAGAACATCCGTCTCGTCGACGCCACCGACGGTCACAACATCGACTGCAAGATCGACGGCATCGGCGCGATGACTTTGAAGTCGGAATTCGTCAAGAAGGCTTAGCGCTGTTTGCAATCTTCGTGGTTCACCTATTTACCGCTCCGCGTTGAGCGCCAGAGGAACTTGGTTTTTTAGCGGCTTTGCTTTACTGACGGCAAGTCGGCGACAGCGTTGACGAAAATGTGAGCCTGTTCTACTGCCCATTCGGCCTTTTCCGTAGGCACTTCGGCGGGAAGATAATCGGCAAGCTGGCGGATTTCTTGTACGTCATTGAGGGCTTTACCGACCTCTCTGGCGATAAGGCCGGTCTTGACCATATGCAAGCCAAATTGCCCGATGACAGACCCATGGGTTTTCAGGTCCTCTGGCGCAAATCCAGCCGTTATAAGCGCGGCCCGCGCGGCGTCGAACATGGCGTAATACGCCCGGCTACAAGCACCATCGCGATCGCCCACATCCAGGAGCAATCTCGCCGAGTTTGCCGCACGCGCCGCCTTTTCCAGCAGGTCTGAAACGTCGCTCACAACAATTGACCGTCGCGGCGAATGTTGTTGACCAAACGGGGGTTGAGATGATGTTCGGGATGGTCCCACTCATCAGCCAAGAGCGGCATGGGTTGGATCAACACACCGGTTTCCAGAAGCACGTCATAAGCGATATCCGCCAAAGCAAGCTTGGTGTCGATCAAGCTGGAAGGCATCTCCGAAAAGATGACAGCGACATCGACGTCGCTTTCATTCCGATCTTCACCGCGGGCATGACTTCCGAACAAGAATGCTGACCGAAAACGGCTTCCTTCGCGACGAGCAAGCTCTTCCGTGAAAGCCCGGAGCGCCATCGGAACCATTGCGCGGTTAGCCATGATCATCTCCCATCCTTTTCATTTACCTCATTTTCACAACATTCTCAATTTTCACTCTGCCGCTTCGTCAGGTTCAACTCTACTCGAAGAACTCCTCGTCGACCTTCTTGATGGTCAGCGTCTCCTCGACCCGACAGGCCACATCATGGCGGATCATCAGCCGTGAGAGTTGGTCGCCGTCGATCAGGACGATGCGCTTGCTTAGAAGCTCCGCCGTCTCGCGAGCCTGGGCCGAGAATGTCGAAGTGGTGACAAAGAGGCCCTTGCTGGCCTTGAAGCGGTCAAGGCTGCCGAAGAAGTCGCGGATGGCGGCGGCGCCAACGGTGTTACCGTCGGAGTACCGCTTGGCCTGAACATAGATGCGGTCGAGCCCCAGTGGGTCCTGGTCGATGACTCCATCGATACCGCCGTCACCGGTGCCACCCACGAGCGCCTTTCCGACGTCGGTGACCGACGACCCGCCGTAGCCCATCGCCACCAGCAGGCGGACCACAAGGCTCTCAAAGAAGGCCGGCGTGCCTGACCGGACGCGCTGCAGGAGGTCGTTGGCGAGGGTTGCTTCCAGCTGCCGGTGGGCCTTTCGCATGATCTCGTCTGGGGTCAGGGTCGCGACGGCGTCGACAGCGAACTGGGCGTTTCCCTCGTCGGTTTCGGTGTCGCGAAACGCCCTGAAGCCGGGGAAGCGGTCGAGGTACTTGATGTCGATCCGCTCCGGTGGCGATGTCAGTGCGGTGCGGCCCTGGTCAGTGATCTGAAAGTGGGCGCGCCTGGTGAGTTCGACCAGCCCAGCCTTGCCGAGGTAGCTCTTGGCCCAGTGGACCCGGTTTGCGAAGGTGGTCTGCTTTCCCGACGGCAGCAGATGCGTCCGCTCTTCCGGGGGCAGGCCGAACTCATCGGCCAGCCGCTCGACCACATCCGAGATGCGGACCTCGCTACCGGCTGAGGTGCGTAGGACGGGGAGCATCAGGGTCTGGAAGTCGGGAATGGTCATGATGTCGCTCCGTTTCACCCCTTATGGTAGGTCGACACCGACAAACTTGGCCGCCCACTTTAGGGTGTCATAGGCGTCCTTCAAACGAGGCGCGTTCAAGATTACCCCTCCGATACCGGAAAGCAGAGATCGCAACTTCAGGGCATTGGGCTTCGGGGCGTCGAGTTCAGTTGTACTTGCTTCGATCATGTCGCGCACTTCCGAGGGATCGAACGGCAAATCCTCCTGGGACGTTGGAAGCTGCTTGACCAGCATCTCCAAGGCCCGCCGCAGATTCTCCGACGTTCCCTGGTCGATTTGCTGGTGCGCCACGCCGTAGCTACCCGGCCCTGTCTGGAGTACCCCGACAGGGGCGTTGAAGACCATTGTCGGTGCGGTGCCGCTGGACTGGCCATTGGCTTGGTTCTGTCGTAGCGAGGT
>DATNIV010000029.1:0-3455 GCA_035604255.1 Telmatospirillum sp.
GCTCGATCCGCGGGGGCTGACCTTGGCGGCGAGCAATTGGGCCGAGGGGGCGGGCAGTTTCGTCGGTCAGAAATTCGATTTCCGCCCTTATTTCGTTGCGGCGATGGATGGTCGTGCCGGACGGTATTTCGCTTTGGGAACAACGTCCAATCTACCGGGATTTTATCTCGCCATGCCGGTTCGCCAAGATGACCGCATCGTCGGCGTGGTGGTGGTGAAGACGGCGATGGACGCCTTGGAGCATGGATGGTCGGGGGGCGGAGAGAAAGTCTTCGTGACCGATCGCCATGGCATCGTTTTCCTGACCAATGCGCCGGATTGGCGCTATCGCAGCCTGGCGCCGATCGATCCGGCGGAACGACAGAGGATTCAAACCTCGCGGCAATATGGGGACGCCCCTTTGACGCCACTTGGCTTGGTGATCGGCTCTCGTCTGGCGTCCTTGGATGGCAAAAGTTATGTGACGGTTTCGCAGGTTCTGGATGATGGCGAGGACTGGGAGCTGCATGTGTTGCTCGACGTCGAGGCTGTCGAGGCGAGGGCCCGCGATCTTGGGCTTCTGGTGGTGGCCGGGATCGCCTTGGCCGTTCTGGTTCTTGGCTTTCTTGTCCATCGCGCGCGTCTGGTTCAGCGCTACACGCGCGAATTGGAGCGAAGAGTGGTCGAGCGCACGGGAGCTTTGGTCGAGAGCAATCGGTGCCTGCAGGCCGAGGTCACGGAACGACAGCGCGCCGAAGAGGAATTGAAGGCCAAACAAGAGGAACTGGTGCAGGCGACCAAATTGGCGGCTCTGGGCCAGATGTCGGCGGGGATGGCCCATGAGGTGAATCAACCCTTGGCGGCGATACGCTCCTTTGCCGATAACGCGGTGACCCTGTTATCCCTGCATCGTTTCGAGCAGGTCCGGGACAATCTGTTCGAGATTGCCGGTTTGACGGAACGCATGGCGCGCATCACCGGCCAACTGAAACAGTTCGCACGGAAAAGCACAGGGTCGGCCGAACCTGTTTCGCTGGGGACGCTGGTCGAAGGCGCCCTTTCTCTGATGGCCAATCGCCTGGAGGCCGAAAAGGTCACGGTACGGTGGGCGCGCGAGGACGATGTTTCTCCGGAGTCCGTGCTGGTATGGGGCGACGACGTGCGGCTGCAGCAAGTGTTGATCAATCTCCTGCGCAATGCGCTTGATGCGATGCGCAAAACGGAGCCTCGCCTGGTCACGCTCGATTGGCAGGCGGACGAAAAATATGTCCGTCTTTCCGTCCGTGACCTTGGGCCGGGGATTCCCGGTGACGTGCTGCCTCGCGTCTTCGAGCCCTTTTTCACCACCAAGCCGGCAGGCGAGGGAATGGGGCTTGGTTTGTCGATCTCCGAAGGCATCGTTCGGGAACTGGGTGGCCAGTTATCGGCTGCCAACGCGCCAGGCGGCGGCGCCCTCTTCACTCTTTTACTCCGGCGTGCAATCTGATCATGAGCTTATCAATCCTTCTGGCCGACGATGACCGCAAGATCCGGGAATCCTGTCAACAAACCCTGGCTTTGGCGGGGCTAACGGTTCATTGCCTGGAAGACGGCGAGCAGGCGTTGAAGATGATCAATGGCGAAAGCGGCGTGTTGATCACGGATATTCGCATGCCGGGAATAGACGGTTTCACCGTTCTGGATCGGGCGCAGTCCATCGACCCCGATTTGCCGGTGATCATGATTACCGGCCATGGCGACGTATCAATGGCGGTGCGGGCGATTCATGGCGGTGCCTACGACTTTCTGGAGAAGCCGTTTCCCGCCGAAATCTTGCTCGATACGGTGCGCCGCGCCTTGGAGCATCGCCGTTTGATCATGGAAAACCGGCAGCTCAAGAAGGAACTCGATACCGTCGGTGAATTCGCCATCATCGGCCGAACTCCGGCGATCGAGCGGATGCGGACGATCATCGCCGCCGTCGCCAAGACCGACACCGATGTCCTGATTATGGGAGAGACCGGAACCGGCAAGGAATTGGTGGCCCGCGCGCTGCACCATCAAAGCAGCCGGCGTCAGCACAAATTCGTCGCCTTGAATTGCGGCGCGATGCCCGAGGATATTTTTGAAAGCGAGTTGTTCGGTCACGAAGTGGGATCGTTTACCGGTGCCTCGAAACGCCGGGTCGGGCGCATCGAATTCGCCAACAAAGGGACATTGTTTTTCGATGAAATCGAAAGCATGCCGATGTCCTTGCAGGTTAAGATTCTCCGCGTGCTGCAAGAACGCGTGGTCGAGCCCTTGGGGTCGAACGATGTGGTGCCGGTCAATCTCAGGGTTATCGCGGCGACCAAAGTCAGTCTCAAGGGAGCGAGTGGCGAAGGGCGGTTTCGCGAGGATCTCTATTACCGTCTGAATGTTGTGATGATACATGTGCCGCCGCTTCGTGAACGCCGCGAGGATGTGCCGTTGCTCTTTCAACATTTCGTTCAAAAGGCGGCGACGCGTTATGGTCAGGAACCGCCGAAGGTGACCCCTTACGTGCTGCATCGCCTGACCTCATATTCATGGCCGGGCAATGTTCGCGAGTTGAAGAATGCGGCCGACCGGTTCGTGTTGGGGCTGGGTGACGAATTGGAAATCCAGGGCGGAGAACCGATCCGCTCCGGCCGGTTGACGCTGGCCGAACAGGTCGATTTTTTTGAAAAAAGCGTGATCGAGAACGAATTGGCGGCACATGGCGGCAACGTCAAAGCCACCGTCGAGGCTTTGGGCGTTCCGCGCAAAACCTTTTACGACAAGCTGCGTCGCTTCAACCTGTCCGCCGACGACTTTCGGTAGGGATTTTTCGCCACGGGAACCGTGGAGGCTTGCTGGCGTAACCGAACAATCAGGAGAGGTCACCCGATGACCGATGTGTTGCCGACTGTCCTTTGCACCCGTCGCGGCGAGGCCCATCTCTGTGCCGTCGAAGTGCCGTCACATTTGCGGGCTCTGGTGCTGGAACGCACGGTCTGTCCGAACGCCAATCCGGATTGCGACTGCCTGCCGGTGGTGGCGATCGTCGGTGGTGTCGATGACGATGGCATGGAGCGGGCCTTGACCGATTTCGGCGGCTGCGTCGAAATGGCCAATGGTCAGTTGCTGTCCGGCGATCATCTGATGCCGACCCTTGAGCGCAATGGGCTCTATATGGCGTTGTCGACGGCGACGGCCTATTCCCTGGCTCCGGCCCATCTGTTCTGCAAGGTCCTGGCGGAGCGTTTCAAGATCGGCGAGGCCTTGCGTGACGCCATGGAACTGGCGGTTCATGAAGCGGTGGCCAACGGCCTGTTGCATGGCAATCTGGAAATGGGGTCGGATGAACGGCAAACCTTGGAAGGTTTCAGAACCTATTGCGAGACGATCGAGATGCGACTGGGAGATCCGTCCTTGGCCGGTCGTTGTATCGAAATCTCTGTGATCGCGTGTGAGACGTCGATCGAATTGACGGTGGC
>DATNIV010000030.1:0-16220 GCA_035604255.1 Telmatospirillum sp.
GAGGGCGATCAGTTGGACGGGTTACCGCGGGTTCGGGAATGGGTTCTGCCGCTGGGCGACCACGTCGGCGTTTGCCCGTTTCATCGACGGAGCGGGGGGCGGCTTTGGGCTTGCTCGTTCTTGGTTCGGCAGGCCGGTCGACGACACCACGCGTGACGAAGACGTCGAGATCATTCCGAAGGTAGCGGATAAGACCGCCTTTCTTGCCGACCCATTTCGGCCCGCCGCCCCGGCATCGCCAGAAGCGGAGGGTGCCGATGGTGGTGCCGATATATTCTGCGGCTTCGGCGGGAGACAAATAGCGCTTTTCGATTTGGCCGTGCATGTCGTTTGATCCGTGTCCGATCAAACGCGTCATCCCCAGTGAGGACGGCACCTCACCCGCGTTTTGCCCGCCTGACCCCATTATGGGATCACCCCGACGGACTCGCCGTGATACGGCTCGGGGAAAACTTGCGGCCGAGATCGGCCTTGACGGTCGCGACGGTGGTGAGCGACCATTACCGATACGGTGATCGGCATGCATCACCTATATATAACTGACTCGTCCCTGCTTCGGGAAAAAAATAGCGGTCGTTAGCCGACTTTTTTTTAAGCACATTTGGGGCACAGCGTTCTGCAAATGTTCCCTAACAAAGGCTAACGGCTGCTAACGCCTAATCGATTGATATTCCACGAAAAAAATAACAAAAACAAAGGCCTAAAATTAACGATTTCGGATTCAAGTCCCGTCGCCCCCACCAGCACCCGCTCTGTGGCCTGCGGAAGGGCGCAGCCCTTATTGTCCCTTCGGCAGACCGGATCCGTCGTGACTACGCACGCTGGAAAAAGGCGATCGTCATGCAGATCCCGATGAGAATCACCACCGCGCGAACATGGTCCGGGTTCATCTTGCGCGCGACCTGGGCTCCGGTATAGCCGCCGTAGAGGGCGATAACAAACTGTACGCTATACAGTGTTGCGGGACCGATGTGGATGTGGCGGCGGAGCAGTGGGGTCAATTTCTTCCCGGCAGCGAAAAGAACGGTGGCGGCAAGAAGCAACCAAGGCACCAATCGGTCAAACGTATGCTGGGGGGTAAAGATCAGCAGCAAGGCTCCGGCAGCGCCACCAAGCAGACTGATCAGCAGGATCGTTCGGGCGCTCATTCCTTCCAATCGGGGAAAATCTTTCCGATAGGCCCAAGCGCTGGCCAGCGCGCCGGGGAAACGGCCACGGTGCTGGTCGCATTGGCCATGACCGATGGCACGCCGGCAAAAACCAATGCGGGAAAGGTCAGGAAGGTGCCGCCGCCGGCAACCGAATTCATCAATCCCGCGCCAAAGGCCGCCACAATGAGCAGCAAATCCGTTGAAACGCTCATTTATGTCCTCTTTCGGCATGATGACGGCCGCCAGCATGGGCGGGCGGCGACACTGGGACAAGAGCGCCATTTATCCTGGTATAAGGCTCACCATGATCGCCACGGCAACGCTGTTCGGAAGGATGATCCTTTAGTGTCTTGACACTCGCGGCCTCAGGCCGAATAGATCGTCGTCCAGGGAAACGCTGAAGTGGGCGTTGAGCTTGGGCTCGCGGGGAGCGTTCGCAGAATCCAAGAACGGCTTGCCTCACGGTTGAATTCGGTACAGGATATAAACCTGTCATACAAGTTTGGCGTCGTTGAAGAATACCGCGCCGTTAAAATATTTTTGAATGCCAACGCATTCCGGCGCTAAGAAATCGATGTCATTTGAGGGAAATGCGCTAACAATCTGGAGAGCAAAACGGGGGTGTCATGCCATGGGGGCATTTCTTTCAAAGCTAAAAATAGGCACAAAAATCCGACTTGGTTTTGGTTTGTTGATGATTGTGCTTGCCGGAAATGTTTGTTTTGGAATCTATAGCGATAATGCCGCTGAAGGGTCTCTCGCGACTGTCACGCGGCGCGACAATCAACAAATTCAGATCTTGGTGGCGCTGAAGGAAATCAATTTGGCGCGGATGCATTTCTGGCGTTTCGCGGCTCTTGCCCAGGACGAAAGCTGGCAAGCGTTGCGGGGGTCCGTCGGAAACGCCAAGGCGGCTTTGAACGAGGCCATGTCCGGGACCCGTGATGCGGAGCGGCGGGCGAAACTGTCCGACTTGCTAACGCTTGTCGATCAGTATGAGCCGCTGGCCGAAGCCGTGCGGACGACACGATTGAAAAACATACAGCCGGATGCGCCGGAATTTGCGGTCGCGACCGGCCCCATCGTCGCTCTGGCGGCCAAAATTTTGGCTTCGGGAGACGAGGCGGTCGCTCTCTACCGGACGGCGGGCAAACAAGCCGAAGGGCAGGCGGCGCGAGAGTCCCGGCAATCGACCATTGTTGGAATGACCATCGGTGCGTTGGGAATGCTGCTCGGTCTGGTCAGCATGATGGTCGTCGCGCGCGCGATCGTTCCGCCGATCCGCGCCATGACAGCCTCCATGAGCCGATTGGCCGAGGGTGATCTGACAATCGTCGTTCCCGCCACGGATCATCGGGACGAAATCGGCGAGATGGCCCAGGCTCTGCAGATCTTTAAAGAGAACGCTCTTCAAGCGGACGCGTTGCGTCGGGACCAGGAGCAGTCTGCCGCGCGGACTGCGGCCGAGCGAAAAATGGCGATGAACCAGATGGCCGAGGCTTTCGAGGCCAGCGTCATGGGCGTGGTCAAGACGGTCTCCTCGTCGGCCAGCGAGATGCAGGCAACGGCGCAGTCCATGACGGCGGCGGCCCAGCAGGCCAGCACGCGAGCGACCACCGTGGCGGCGGCGGCCGAACAGGCCTCGGCGAATGTGCAAACGGTTGCCTCGGCGGCTGAGGAGCTATCGTCATCCATCGCGGAAATTTCCCGGCAAGTGACCGAAGCCGCCAGAATTTCCGGCGTCGCCTCCGAAGAGGCCGCGAAAACCAACGCCATGGTCGAATCCCTGACCGAGACCGCCGATAAGATTGGCGAGGTGGTGAAACTGATCAACGATATCGCCACTCAAACCAATTTGTTGGCGTTGAACGCCACCATCGAGGCCGCGCGCGCGGGCGAAGCGGGCAAGGGATTCGCCGTGGTGGCCGGGGAGGTCAAAAACCTCGCCAATCAAACCGGTCGCGCCACGGAGGAAATCAGCGGTCAAATCACCGCCGTCCAGGAAGAAACCCGCCGGGCCGTCGAGACGATTCGAAATATCGTGACCGTGATCGAGCAAGTGAAGCAGATTTCGACGGGGATCGCGTCCGCAGTCGAGGAACAAGGCGCCGCGACAGGCGAAATAGCCCGCAATGTGGAACAGGCCGCCAAAGGAACGGAGGAGGTCTCCAGCAACATCGGAGGCGTCACGCAGGCCTCGATCAACACGGGCGCGGCGGCCGAGCAGGTTTCCGTGTCGGCCGACAATCTTGCGAAAAACTCGGAATTGTTGCGATCCGAGGTTGTCCGGTTCCTGACCAACGTACGGTCCGGCTGATTTCAGTCCTTATACCCAGTCCCGGTGATCGAACCTGATCACCAGCCCTCAAACGCCGGGCGGAGCGCCTCCGCCCCCTAGTCGCACGTTTCATCTTGAATGAAGGGTGCGACGAAAGCCCGAGCGGCGCTTGAGCCTGCCGCAGCCGGAGGCGAAGGCATCGTATAGACGATAGTGATCCATGTCATTTTAGATGACATGGGTCACTAGGCTTCACGCCAGCCAAGTCCCGATGAGCCATTCTCATCGGGACTTGGTACTAATCTGGGGTTTTTCGCACTTCACGATAGAGCACGAACAATCCGCTGGCGACGACGATCGCCGATCCGGCGAACACATGGGGCGCTGGGACATCGCCCCAGATCACCCAGCCGAATAGCGCGGCCCACAAGAGGCTGACGTAGTTGAAGGGGCCGATCACCGCCGCCCTGGCCAATTCGAGGGCGCGGGTCATGAAATATTGGCTGGAGCCGCCGACCAGCCCCAGCAGGATCAACAGTCCCCAGTCCCGCCCGTTCGGCGTCACCCAGACGAATGGCAAGGGGAGCGCGGTGAGAAGGGACGAGAAAACGGTATAATAAAAGACGATGGTGACCGGATTTTCGGTGCGAGTCAGTTGGCGGAGCGTCACCATGACCAGCGCGCTGCTGACGGCGCCGCCGAGAGCCGCCAGGGACCCGAGGTTGACCATCGCGCCGCCGGGTTGGATGATCAGCAGAACGCCCAGGAATCCGACGATAACGGCGCCCCACCGCGCCAGGCCGACCTTTTCGCCCAGCAATGGCACCGACAGGGCCGTCACCAGCAAGGGCGCGGTGAAGGAGATCGACACGGCATCGGCCAGCGGCATCAAATGGTAAGAGACAAAACCAAGCACCATGGCCGTTACGCCGACCACCGATCGCCACACATGGCCACCGAGGCGGCGGGTGTGCAAAAGCGCCCCGCCGCCTTTCGCGGCGACCATGACTCCGGTCGGGATGAAGGCCAGGACGGAGCGGAAAAAACTGACCTCTTCGACCGGATAACGTGCCGACAACACCTTGGCCAGCGACCACATCGCGGACAGCAACACGGTTGCCACAATCACCATGCAGATTCCGATTTTGGGATTGTTTCTCGGGGCTAAGGGGGGAAGAGGGCTGTTCACGAAACTTTCTGTTACCAATCGGTTAAAAGGCGGTCATAGACAGGAAACGAGAACACATTAGCGTGGCCCAACATTCGACGTATATATCAAAGGGACATTTCAGGTCCGGAATACGGACCAAGCCTGAACGATCGTGGAAATGCGGTTTCCTGAGAAATCCGTCAGTTTGGCGGACGAGCGACGTATGACAATGACGAACGATAGGCAATGAACGGTGTGTGATGAACGAAGTGCAAGATAAGGGCGTTCTCCAGCGGATTTCCGACCGGCAGCTTGGAACGTCCTCAACGGCGCGCGTGAGTTGGCGCCGGATCGCCGTTTGGGGCGTGTTGGTCGTCGCGTTGCTCGGCGCCTTGGGGTGGGTGATCTTCCGGCCGCAGGTGGCTCCGCCGGCGCGGACCGGCCGGTACGGGCTGGGGGGCAGTCCGATGCCGGTGGTGGCGGCGACGGCGGAAAAAGGCGATGTCGCGATCACGCTGAATGCGCTGGGAACGGTTTCGCCGCTGGCGACGGTTACGGTGAAGACGCAAATCGCCGGACAATTGACCCAGGTCGCTTTTCAGGAAGGCCAGACGGTGCGCGCCGGCGATTTTCTCGCGCAGATCGATCCGCGCCCGTACCAACTGAGTCTGGCCCAATATGAAGGCCAGTTGCAACGCGATCAGGCTCTGCTCAAGGATGCCGAGCTTAATCTCGCCCGTTACAAGACTCTGGTCGCCCAGGATTCGCTGGCGCGGCAGACATTGGATACCCAGGACGCCTTGGTCCATCAATATCGTGGAACGGTCGAGACCGATCAGGCCTTGGTCAATAACGCGAAACTTAATCTGGTCTATTGCCATATCGTGGCGCCGGTCAGCGGCCGTGTCGGCTTGCGCCAGGTCGATCCCGGCAACTATGTGCAGACCAGCGACAGCAGCGGCATCGTGGTGATTACCCAGATGCAGCCGATCACCGTCCTGTTCACCTTGCCCGAAGACAATTTGCCGGCGGTGTTGAAGCGTCTGCACGCGGGTGCCAGCCTCGGCGTCACTGTTTTCGACCGGGGTCAGGCCATGCAACTGGCGACAGGTCGGCTGATGACCGTCGACAATCAGATCGATACGACGACGGGAACGGTCAAATTGCGGGCCCAGTTCGAAAACCGCGATGAGATGCTGTTTCCCAACCAATTCGTCAATACCCAGCTTCTGGTCGATACCCTCAAGGACGCGACCGTGATCCCGACGGCCGCCATTCAGCGCGGTGCGCCGGGGACCTACGTCTATTTGGTCAAAGCCGACAACACCGTCACCGTCCGCCCGGTCACGCTGGGGCCAACGGCTGGGGAGCGGGTCGCCATCGTCGCGGGTGTCGAGCCGGGCGACAAAGTGGTGGTCGACGGCGGCGACAAGCTGCGCGAAGGTGCTGCGGTGACATTGCCGACTGGCGCCAAGGATCAGACACCTGCGAGCGATGACAAGTCGCGCAAAAAGGATGGCGAGCGTCAACACCGCAAGGACCAGTGAGGCGGTTCTCCTCTCCTTAAGTCCTCTGGGAAATTTCCGATGAGTCCTTCGCGTCCCTTTATTCTGCGTCCCGTCGCCACGTCTCTGTTGATGGTGGCGATCCTTCTGGTCGGTCTGGTCGCCTTCAAATTCTTGCCGCTGTCGGCCTTGCCCGAGGTCGATTATCCGACCATCCAGGTGCAGACCTTCTATCCAGGCGCCAGTCCCGAAGTGATGACCTCGGCGGTCACCGCGCCGCTTGAACGCCAATTCGGGCAGATGCCCAGTCTCAACCAGATGTCGTCGTCCAGTTCGGCCGGGGCCTCGGTCATCACCTTACAGTTCGGCCTCAATTTAAGCCTCGATATCGCCGAACAGGAGGTTCAGGCGGCGATCAACGCGGCCGGCAATCTCTTGCCGTCGGATTTGCCGGCGCCGCCCATCTACGCCAAGGTCAATCCGGCCGACGCGCCGATTTTGACATTGGCGCTGACGTCGAAAACCATGCCGCTGACCGAGGTCGAGGATCTGGCGGACAACCGCTTGGCGCAGAAGATTTCGCAGCTTCCGGGGGTCGGTTTGGTCAGCATCAGCGGAGGTCAGCGTCCGGCCGTTCGCGTTCAGGCCAATCCGCAGGCGCTGGCCGCTTATGGTCTCAATATCGACGATTTGCGGACCACCATCTCCAACGCCAATGTCAATACGCCCAAAGGCAATTTCGACGGACCGACCCGGGCTTATACGATCAACGCCAATGATCAGTTAAAGAGCGCCGACGAATACAATGCGATCGTCGTCGCCTACAAAAACGGTGCGCCGGTTCTGCTCCGGGATGTGGCGAAAGTGGTCAGCGGCTCTGAAAACAACAAGCTGGCCGCTTGGATGAACAGCGCTCCGGCGGTCATCGTCAACATTCAACGCCAGCCGGGCGCCAATGTGATTCAGGTGGCGGACAGCATCACCGCATTGCTTCCCAGCCTGAAGGCGGCGCTGCCCACCGCCGTCGATGTCGCCGTCTTGACCGACCGCACCAACACCATCCGTGCTTCCGTGACCGACGTCGAATTTGAGTTGGGGCTGGCCGTGGTTCTGGTGGTCTTGGTCATCTTCCTGTTCTTGCGCAACATCCCGGCGACCATCATCCCCAGTCTTTCGGTGCCCTTGTCCCTGGTTGGCACCTTCGGCGTGATGTATCTGGCCGGGTTCTCGATCAATAACCTGTCGCTGATGGCGCTGACCATCGCCACCGGATTCGTCGTCGACGACGCCATCGTGATGATCGAAAATATCGCGCGCTATATCGAGCAGGGGGACACGCCGCTGGAAGCGGCCTTGAAGGGGTCGGAAGAGATCGGTTTCACCATCGTGTCCCTGACCATCTCTTTGATCGCCGTGCTGATTCCGTTGCTGTTCATGGGCGATGTGGTCGGGCGGCTGTTTCGCGAATTCGCCATCACGCTCGCGGTGACCATCCTGATTTCCGCGGTGGTGTCCCTGACGTTGGTGCCCATGCTGTGCGCCAAATTGTTACGGCACCGTCCGCCGGAGCAGGAGACGGCGGCCAACCGGTGGGCCCAACGGGGGTTCGACCGTTTGATCGCCGGTTACGACCGCTGGCTCACTTGGGTGCTCGACCATGCCCGGCTGACCCTCTTGGTGGCCATCGCCACCGTCGGCCTGACGGCGGTGCTCTATATCGAGATTCCCAAGGGCTTCTTCCCCATTCAAGACACAGGGCTCATCCAGGGCATTTCGGAAGCCGGCCAGTCGGTCTCTTACGCGGTCATGGCGGAGCGGCAACAGGCCTTGGCCGCCGCCGTGTTGACAGACCCGGATGTCGAAAGCCTGTCGTCCTTCATTGGTGTCGACGGCACCAACACCACGCTCAACAATGGGCGCTTCCTCATCAATTTGAAGGCCAAGGAACGGCGCAAGGCGTCCGCCAGCGAAGTGATTCGTCGATTGCAGCAGGAAACGGCCGGCATCGCCGGCATCACCCTTTACATGCAGCCCGTGCAGGATCTGACCATCGACGCCAATGTCAGCCGCACCCAATATCAATTCGTGCTGGAAGACGCCAATCCCGACGAATTGGCCCAATGGGCGCCGCGTCTGCTCGATCGCCTGTCCTCTCAGCCGGAATTGGCCGACGTCACCAGCAATGCGCAGAACCGCGGCCTATCGGCCTACATCGAAATTGACCGCGACACGGCGGGGCGGTTCGGCATCACGCCGGCCACCGTCGACAACGCGCTGTACGACGCCTTCGGTCAGCGAATCGTTTCGACCATCTTCACCCAGTCGAATCAATATCGGGTGATCCTCGAAGCTGATCCGGCGATGCAGAGTTCCTTGACGTCGCTGTCCTCGATCTATCTGCCGTCGTCCAGCGGCGGTCAGGTGCCGCTCTCGGCCATCGCCACGGTTCGGGAGCAGACGGTTCCCTTGCAGATCAATCATCTGGGGCAGTTTCCCGCCATCAGCATGTCCTTCAACCTGGGGCAGGGGGCGTCCTTGGGCGAAGCGGTCGAGGCGATCGTCCAGGCGGAAAAGGACATCGCTTTGCCGGTGAGCGTGATGACCAGTTTCCAAGGCGCCGCGCTGGCCTTCCAGTCCTCGCTGTCCAATGAGGTGTTCCTCATTCTGGCGGCGCTGGTCACCATGTACATCGTGCTCGGCGTTCTCTACGAAAGCTTCATCCATCCCGTCACCATTCTGTCGACCCTGCCGGCGGCCGGCATCGGGGCCTTGCTGGCGCTGATGGCGGCGGGGAGCGATCTCGGCGTCATCGGGATCATCGGCATCATCCTCTTGATGGGGATCGTCAAGAAGAACGGCATCATGATGGTCGACTTTGCCCTGGAAGCCGAACGGCACCAGGGAAAATCGCCGCGAGAAGCGATTCATCAGGCCTGCCTGTTGCGGTTTCGTCCCATTCTGATGACCACGATGGCCGCTCTGCTTGGCGCTCTGCCCCTGATGATCGGCACCGGAACCGGTTCCGAACTGCGCCATCCGTTGGGCGTTTCCATTGTCGGCGGTCTGATCGTCAGTCAGGTGCTGACACTGTTCACCACGCCGGTGATCTATCTGGCGTTCGACAAAGTGGCCCGCCGCTTCCGTCCGAAAGACGAAGACGTGAAAGGTGAGGCGCTATGACCGGGCCGCTTTATCCGCACCGCAGGCGGTTGGGTCGGCCGCAAGGCAAGGCGCATGATTGCCGAAGCCCCTCGGGGCAAAGGATCGCGCTATGAACCTTTCGGCGCAGTTCATCGCGCGGCCGGTCGCCACCACCTTGCTGACGTTGGGCGTCGCTTTGGCGGGGGCCATTTCCTTCTTCCTGCTGCCCGTTTCGCCGCTGCCGCAGATCGATATTCCGACCATCCAGGTGCAGGCGTCGATGGCGGGCGCCAGTCCGGAGACCATGGCTTCCAGCGTGGCGACGCCGTTGGAGCGTCATCTCGGACAGATCGCCGATGTCACCGAAATGACCTCGTCGAGTTCCGTCGGCTCGACCCGGGTGACGCTGCAGTTCGGGCTCAATCGCGACATCGACGGGGCGGCGCGCGATGTGCAGGCGGCGATCAATGCGGCGCAGGGCGATTTGCCGGCCAGTCTCAAAAGTCATCCGACCTATCGCAAGATCAACCCCGCCGATGCGCCGATCCTGATCATCGCCCTGACCTCGTCGACCCTGACCCAGGGGCAGCTTTACGATTCGGCGGCGACGGTTCTTCAGCAGAAGCTGTCGCAAGTCGAAGGCGTGGGCCAAGTCAACATCGGGGGCAGTTCCTTGCCGGCGGTGCGCGTCGAGGTCAATCCCCATGCCTTGTTCAAATATGCCATCGGTCTTGAGGATGTGCGGGCCGCTTTGGCGTCGGCCAATGCCAATGCGCCGAAAGGCGCGATCGAGGGGGAGGGCCGTCATTACCAGATCTACACCAACGATCAGGCGCGGGTGGCCGAGCAATACCGATCGCTGGTGATCGCCTATCGCAGCGGTGCCGCGGTGCGTCTGTCCGATGTCGCCGAGGTGATCGATTCGGTGGAAGATCTGCGCAATCAGGGTTTGGCCGATGGAAAGCCTTCCGTCCTGATCGTTCTCACCCGCCAGCCAAGCGCCAATATCATTGATACCGTCGAGCGGGTCCAGGCCCTGCTGCCGCAGCTCAAAGCCTCGATTCCGGCCGATATCGAGATGACGGTGCCGATGGACCGCACGACGACCATCCGCGGCTCGTTGCGCGATGTCGAACGCACCTTGCTGATCTCATTGGCTCTGGTGATCCTCGTCGTCTTCCTCTTCCTGCGCGATTGGCGCGCCTCGCTGATTCCCTTCGTCGCCGTGCCGGTGTCCCTGATCGGCACCTTCGGCGCCATGTATCTGTTGGGTTACAGCCTCGACAATCTGTCTTTGATGGCGCTGACCATCGGGACCGGGTTTGTCGTCGATGACGCGATCGTCGTCCTGGAAAATGTCGTTCGGCACATCGAAGCGGGCATGCCGCGGCGGCAAGCCGCCCTGCAAGGCGCCAGAGAGGTGGGATTCACCGTTTTGTCGATGAGCCTCTCGCTGGTGGCGGTCTTTATTCCCATTCTGCTGATGGGGGGCATCGTCGGTCGTCTGTTCCGCGAATTCGCCGTGACCTTGTCGATCGCCATTCTGGTGTCGCTGGTGGTGTCGCTGACCACCACGCCGATGATGTGCTCCCGGTTGCTCCGTCATCGGCCGGTCGAACAGCGGTCCCGGATGTTTCGGTGGAGCGAACGCTTCTTTCAGGCCTTATTGCATGAATATGAGCGGACCTTGGGAACGGCGCTTCGGCACCGGCGGCTGACCATGCTGATCCTGCTGGCGACCGTCGGCCTCAATTTCTATCTCTTTTCCATCGTTCCCAAGGGGTTCTTTCCGCAGCAGGATACCGGCGCCATGGTCGGCGGCATCCAGGCCGATCAGAGTATCTCGTTCCAGTCGATGCGGGAGAAGCTCGTTGCCTTCGTCACCATCATCAAGGCCGACCCGACGGTGAACAGCGTGGTCGGCTTCACCGGCGGTGGACGGACCAATGGCGGATTCGTCTATGTCACCTTAAAGCCTTTGTCCGAACGCGATATGTCCGTCGACAAAGTGATTGCCCGCTTGCGCGGCAAATTCGCCAATGTGCCGGGCGCGGCGCTATTCCTGCAGGCGGTGCAGGACATCCGCCAAGGTGGTCGGCAGGCCAACGCCCAATATCAATATACGCTGCAAGCCGACGAACTGGCCGAACTGCAGACCTGGGCGCCCAAATTGACCGAGGCGCTGCGTCATGTGCCCGAGTTGGCCGACGTCAATTCCGATCAGCAGGACAAAGGTCTCGAGACCGACCTGTTGATCGACCGGCCGACGGCGTCCCGCCTTAAGCTGACGGCCAGCCAGATCGACAATACCCTTTACGATGCGTTCGGTCAGCGCCAGGTCTCGACCATCTACAATCCGCTCAATCAGTACCATGTGATCATGGAGGTGGCGCCGCGCTATTGGCAAAGCCCGGAAACCCTGAACGATCTCTACATCAGCACATCGGGCGGGTCGGTGACCGGCGCCCAGGCGACCAATGCGGTGGCCGGCACCACGACGACCAAAAGCAAGGCCAGCGGAAGCACCTCGACCTCCACCGCCGCGCAGGTTGCCGCCGACACGGCGCGCAATTTGGCGACCAACAAATTGGCCGCCAGCGGGCGCAGCAGCGCGTCGACCGGGGCAGCGGTGAGCACTGCCGCCGAAACCATGATTCCTCTTTCCGCCGTCGCCCATTTCGGTCCCGGCACGGCGCCGCTGGAAGTCAATCACCAAGGTCACTTTGTCGCCAGCACCATTTCCTTCAATTTGCCGCTGGGCAAATCCTTAAGCGACGCGGTCGAGGCGATCAATCGCACGATGCGCGAGATCGGTGTTCCCGCCTCCGTTCACGGCAGTTTCCAAGGGACCGCCAAAGCCTTTCAGGATTCGCTCAGCAATCAGCCGATCCTGATCGTGGCGGCCTTGCTTGCCGTCTATATCGTGCTGGGCATTCTTTATGAAAGCTACATCCACCCCATCACCATTCTCTCGACCTTGCCGTCGGCCGGGGTCGGCGCGGTGCTGGCGTTGCTGATCTGCAATTCGGAGTTTTCCATCATCGCCCTGATCGGCGTCATTCTCCTGATCGGGATCGTCAAGAAGAACGCCATCATGATGATCGACTTTGCGCTCGATGCCGAACGGAACCAGGGATTGCCGCCGATCGAGGCGATCAGGCAAGCCTGCCTTCTGCGCTTCCGGCCGATCATGATGACCACCATGGTGGCTCTTCTGGGCGCGCTGCCTTTGGCGCTGGGGCATGGCGAGGGCGCCGAGATGCGCCAGCCTCTGGGAATTTCGATCGTCGGCGGGCTGATCGTCAGCCAAGTGCTGACTCTTTACACGACGCCGGTGGTCTATCTGTATCTCGACCGCCTGCGCCAAATGGGAAAACGTCGCCGCGACCGCAAGGCGATGCGACAGGCGACGTCATGAGACAGAGGGGTTGGTGATGGCAGTTTTCGGAAGAATGGCCGGTGTGGCGATCACGACGGCGCTCCTCGCCGGCTGTGCGGTGGGACCGGATTACCTGCGTCCGAGTGCGCCCGCGCCCGCGGCCTTCAAGGAGCAAGCCGGCGGCGCGGCGGCGTCCCTCGATCTTTGGAGGACCGGGGATCCTCAGGACGCGAGCGATCGCGGGGCCTGGTGGCGGGTTTACGGCGATCCCGTGCTCGATGGCCTGGAACGCCAAGTGTCGATTTCCAATCAAACCTTGAAGGCTTCGGAGGCCGCCTTCCGGCAGGCGCAAGCGGTTGCCGAGGAGGCGCGCGCCAGTTTCTTTCCAACGCTGTCTCTGGATGCGTCGGGTCAGCGGGCCAAAACCGCATCGAGTCGGACTTCGTCGAAGAGCGTCACGGGAAGCATCGGCAACGCTTTCAGCAGTTCGTTGAGCGCCAGTTGGGAACTCGATTTGTGGGGAAGCATCCGTCGCACGGTGGAAAGCGACGAAGCGACCGCCGAGGCGACGGCCGCGGATCTCGCGTCGGCGCGTCTGTCGGCCCAGGCGAGCCTGGCCACCGACTATTTCGAATTGCGCAGCGAGGACGCTCTGGCGCGTCTGCTCACGGCGACGGTCGCGGCCTATACCCAGGCCCTGCAGATCACCCGCAATCAATATGCGGCCGGGACGGCGGCGCGGGCCGATGTGGTTCAGGCGGAAACCCAATTGGCTTCGACGCGCGCCCAATTGGTCGCCGTCGGCATTCAGCGGGCGCAACTCGAACATGCCATTGCGGTTTTGATCGGCAAACCCCCCGCCGAATTTGCCATCGCGGCTGACGAGACCTTTCCCACCGCGCCGATGATCCCCGCCGGATTGCCGTCGGTGCTGTTGGAACGGCGCCCGGATATCGCCGCCGCCGAACGACGGGTGGCCGCCGCCAATGCCGAGATCGGCATCGCCGTGGCGGCCTATTATCCAACCGTGACATTGACGGGATCGAGCGGATTTTCCGCATCCAGCCTTGGTAATCTGCTGCAGGCTTCAAACAATGTGTGGTCGGTTGGGCCGCAATTGGCCATGACGCTGTTCGATGCCGGCGCCCGTGGCGCCAAAGTGGACGCGGCGCGCGCGGTCTTTGATCAGACGACGGCGAATTACCGGCAAATCGTGTTGACTGGTTTCCAACAGGTCGAGGATGAATTGGCGGCGTCGCGGATTCTCGTCCAACAGGCGGAGGTGCAGGCCCAGGCCGTCGCCTCGGCGGAAGAAGCCGAGCGTCTGGTGTTCAACCAATATCGGGCCGGTACGGTGGCCTATACCAATGTCGTCACGGCGCAGGCGACGGCGCTTTCCAACAAACAGACGGCTTTGACCATCGCGCAGAATCGATTGACCGCGTCGGTGTCGCTGATTCAGGCCCTGGGCGGTGGATGGGAGTACAGCCAGTTGTCGTCCCCGCCCGTTGCGGCGGCAAGCGCGATCGATAAGCCATAGAGCCGGATGACTTTTGGTGGAATCGCTTCGCGATTCGGACGATGGTAACCGTCCACGAAGAGGGGGATGTCATGGTGGAAAATAATTCAAACGCGCTCGATCGGCTTGAACAGGAAATCGAATCCGAATTCATCGACGAGACTCGCGATGTGTTGGCCGGTCTTGAGGTGATGCTCGGCAACTTCGAATCCGGGCTGATCGATGGTGTGAAGGCCCTTGTCACCTTGCGCAGATCCTTCCGTTCGCTGGAGGCGCGCAGCCAGAGTCTCGACAAGGCGACGATGAATATCGTGACCCACCGGGCTTCGGAATATCTGTCGGATTCCCAGGAACTCGAGCGCAGCAATGTCGTCGATGTCCAGATGTTCATCGACGTTTTGCGCAAATTGCTGGACCAGAACAGCGGCGCTGGGGCCGAGCATTCCAGCGAATTGGTCCGCCAGCTTCCCTCGCGCCGGATCGTCGATTTCGACGTGGTGGAAGCGGCCAGGAAGATGAACGTCGAAATGTTGCTGGTCATTCCCGACCGTGCGACCAGTCGCTATGTCGAGCGCGAGTTGGCGGCTTGTGGTTATCGGGTCTCCAACGCCGGGCATTTTTTCAAAGGGCTGGAACTGGCGGTTCGCACGCAACCCGATTTCATTATTTGTGGGGCCGTGCTCGATGAAGCCTCGGGCATCGATCTGATCCGCGCGCTGTCCGGGATCAGCGCCACGGCGCATACGCCGGTGGCGTTGCTGACCAGTTACGCCGTGGGTCATCCGTCGCTGGCGGAATTGCCGGCCAATGCCGCGGTGATCCGCAAGGGAGCGACGTTCGGCGAAGATCTTGCCCTCGCTTTGGCACGCTTCAAGATCACCTGAATCGGCCTCTTCGGAAATCGCTTGTTGCCGACAAGACGAATCGTCCTATTTTCTGAATCGCCGAGCCAGCGCTTGGTTCGGCGATTCCGCGATTTCCGGTTCCCCCCTTGCGATAGAAAGCCATGATTGGGTTAACCCGTATTTTTTGCATTCTGGCCGTCACCCTATCCCTGTCGGGCTGTATCATTGGCGATGGCATTGCCCATGTGGTCAAATTGGCTCAGGAAAACCAGCAGACGAGTTCTGCCGCCCCCGCCGGCGGGGCCGCCGCCGCTCCGGTTGCCGTTCATGACGAGGCGCCGCCGCCGCCGCCCGCTGCGGCGCCGGTGCGCAATTCCGTGAGCGTCGAAACGCTGGCGCCGCCAAAATAAGCCTTTTCGGAGAGAAGCCATGGCGATCGGCTCCCTGTTGCGTCATCTGCGCGTGCATCCGCGCCTCTTGATCGCCGTTTTCCTGGCTCTGTGTTTGTGGGCGGCGTTGCCCGACAGTTTGGCGCCGTCGACTCGCGCGATCCTGGCCCTCGATTTGGGCGGCGTGGTGTTCCTGGGCTTGAGCTGGCACATGATGGCGTCGGCGACGCCGGAGCGCATGCGCCTGCGGGCTCGTCTGCAAGACGAGGGGCGCTGGACCATCGTCTTGCTGACCGTCGGGGCCGTTCTGTTCAGTCTCGCGGTCATTGCCTTCGAGCTGCGAGGCATGAAGGATCTGCCGGCGGATCGTCAATGGGCGCATATCAGTCTGGCGGCGGCCACCATCGTCAGCTCGTGGCTGGTGACGCACACCATGTTCGCGCTCCACTATGCGCACGCCTTTTATGGCGATGGCGATGGCGATCCGAACACCATCGATCGCGCCGGCGGTCTGGAGTTTCCGGGAACCGAGCATCCCGATTATTGGGATTTCTTGTATTTTTCCTTCGTCGTCGGCATGACCGGCCAGACCTCCGACGTGCAAATCAACCGGCGGGGGATCAGGCGGCTGTGTCTGGCGCAAGGGGTGCTGGCCTTCTTCTTCAACACGGTGATTCTGGCGCTCAGCATCAATATCGCGGCCGGGCTACTGTAGTTGGGCTAAAATTCGATATCGAGTTCGTCGAAATCCTCAGGTTCGGCTTTTGCCGCCTTGGTCCAGGCGGCCAGGGCCGGCCATTTCAGGATGGTTCGGCAATAGGCCTTCGAGGCATTGTCGAGTTTGACGTCATAGGTGTGAAAGC
>DATNIV010000031.1:0-5219 GCA_035604255.1 Telmatospirillum sp.
CGAGCCCGGCACCAGCTACGCCTATCCGCGTCAGATCGAACGCAAACAGGGTCGCGTCAAAACGCTGGCGCCCGATGGCAAGCAATCATTCGATCTGGAATATCAAGTTCTGACCACGTCTGACGACGTGAAAACCGTCGATACGGAAATTCAATCCATCACATCCGGGCAGCCGACAAAAGTGATCAACCAACCGATCGCCAAAGAGTAACGCCCAGGTCCCGGCGGCGCGATTTAAGAAATCGCGCCGCCGGTCGCCACCGATCCTTCCGGCTTTCGCCGGCAACCACAAGACTGTGCGCAAAGCGCGGCAGAGGCCGGACGTTTGTCCGCATTTTTGAACATCCTTCCTCTCAAAAAAGGAGAAATGAAATGTCCAGATACCCGTTGATATCCGCGGCATTGGCCGCCGGCAGCCTGTTTGCCGGCGCCTCCGCCGTCGCGCAAACGGCGCCAAACGACAATCGCACCCTGGGACAGATCCTGTTCGACCGGGGCGTCAGTCTCAGCGCCGACTACACCGGCGAGGCCGCATCCAACCCGAGCGGCGGCATCCGCCACAGCACCGACTACGCCGGACAGATCCATCTCGGCGGCGATTTCGACTTCAACAAGATCGCCAATATCGCCGGCAGTTCGGCCCACATCGACATCGATCAACGCCATGGCCGCAATCTGGCCGCCGACGCCATCGGCAACAACACGTCCGTTCAGGAAATCTACGGAACCCAGGATGTTCATCTGGCCAATCTGACGCTCGAGCAGAAGCTCTTCGATGACCGGATCGACATCACGGCCGGCCGCACGGTCGCCAATATCACCTTCCTGAATTCGCCGATCTATTGCAATTTCCAGTCGAATTCCGCTTGCGGTAATCCGACCTTCGTCTTCAAGGACAGCAATTTCACCTATTGGCCGGCCAGCAGTTGGGGCGGCGACATCAAAGGGATGCTGACCGACACGCTCTATCTGCATGCCGGCGCCTATGAAGTGAACCCCTATGACAAATTGACGTCGAAAAGCAATGGCATCGACTTCAGCACCACCGATGCCACCGGCGCGACGATACCGTTCGAACTCGGTTATGCGACCAGTTTCGCCAATGACGCCCTGCCACGGCACTATCAGATCGGCGGCTGGTACGACGATTCCGACTATTCGGATCCCGTGAACGACGCCAAAGGCAACAAGGCGATCTTGAGCGGCAATCCCTATGCCACCAATCACGGCCGCTCGGGAGCATTCTTCCGGTTCGATCAGATGATCTGGCGCCCCGATGCGAATTCGAAACGCGGTCTGACCCTGTTCGGCGTTGTCATGACGCGTGTTTCGGGACGTGTGAACGAGGATCAGTACTACGAACTGGGGTTGCTGCAGACCGGCACCTTCGCCGGCCGCGACCAGGACACGCTGGGATTCGTCATCAACGACCAGGAATTCAGCAATCTGGCGCTTAGTCAGATCCGGGCCGCCCGCCAATCCGCCGGTGGCACCGGATCGATTCCGGCGCGGGAAGTCATGATGGAACTGGCCTATGGCGCGCAAATCACGCCAGCCGTCCGGCTGTCGCCCAATCTGCAATATATCGTCAATCCGGACCAGATGGCCGAACCCTTCCGGACCAAGAGCATCCCAGATGCCTTTGTCGTCGGCTTCAAATTCACCGTCGATCTCGCGAATTTCGTGGGATTGGCCGCTCCGGCACATTAAAGCGGGTTGCGAACGGATGGAAGGCACACCGAGTTTTCCATCCCCGGGCTTGCCCCACGGCTGTCCGGCACGACGTTTGCCCGATAGCGTCAACGCAAGTCTGTCATGAGGCAATCAACTTTTTATCGTCATTGCCGGACTTGATCCGGCAATCCATCTGTCGTCAACGCATCCTTGTCTAGCGGAAAGGACAAATGGACCCCCGGGTCAAGCCCGGGGGTGACGATGTTTGGTTGTCTATACCAAATAGCGATTGACCAGGTTTTCCAGATATTCCTGACGGCCCGACGTCAAGACGGGTTCGGCGTTGCGCTGTTCGACCTCGGCCGCAATGTCGGCCAGTGACAATGGCCCCTTCAGCAAAGCCTGACCTTCCGGGCTTTCCCACTTGGCGTAGCGCTGCTCGACATGTCGGGCCAGTTCGCCGCTTTCCTGCATGCGGGCCGCGATTAGGAGGGCACGGGCACAGGTGTCGATACCACCGATATGCGCATAGAGCAGATCATCGGGGCTGATCGACTGGCGGCGGATCTTGGCGTCGAAATTCAGGCCGCCGGTGGTGAACCCGCCGCCCTGCAACACGTAATAGAGCCACAACGCAACCTCTTGGACATTGTTGGGGAATTGGTCGGTATCCCAACCCAACAGGCCGTCGCCGCGATTGGTATCGAGCGACCCGAAAATGCCGAGTGCCTGGGCGAGCGCGATTTCATGCTCGAACGTGTGGCCGGCCAGCATGGCGTGATTGGCTTCGATGTTGACTTTGACCTCATGTTCCAGGCCATAACGCTTGAGGAACCCGTAGACGGTCGCGGTATCGAAATCATACTGGTGCTTGGTCGGCTCCTTGGGCTTCGGCTCGATCAGGATGGCGCCTTCGAAGCCGATCTTGTGCTTATAGTCGACGACCAGCGACAAGAGGCGTCCCATTTGATCCAACTCGCGCGTCAGATCGGTGTTCAGCAGCGTCTCGTATCCTTCGCGCCCACCCCACAGAACGTAGTTCTGTCCGCCCAGTTGTTTGGTGACGTCGAGGCAATTCTTCACCGTCGCCGCCGCGTAAGCGAAAATCTCCGGATCCGGATTGGTCGCGGCCCCGGCCATGAAGCGCGGATGCGAAAACAGATTGGCCGTTCCCCACAGCAGACGAACCTTGGTGTCCTCGATCTTGCGGGCGAGGACATCGGCGATCGTGCGAAAATTGTGCAGCGATTCGGCGAAGGTGGCTCCTTCGGGAGCGACATCGCGATCATGGAAGGTGAAAAACGGAATACCCAGCAAGCGAAAGGCCTCGAAGGCGACATCCGCCTTCATGCGGGCGCCCGCCATCGCATCCATCGTCTGCCACGGCCGCTGCAGCGTCCCCGAACCGAACGGATCGCCGCCGGTCAGACAGAAGCTGTGCCAATAGCAAACGGCGAAGCGCAGTTGGTCTTCCATCCGCTTGCCGAGAACAATGCGATCCGGCTGGTACCATCGATAGGCCAGAGGATTGGTGCTGTCCGGGCCTTCGAACGGGATCGGGGCGATATCGCCGAAGAATGAGGTACTCATGAGTTGGCCAACTCCTTGATCGCGGGATAAAGCCGGCGATAGCGCCCGTAGGCGTCGTCATAGGCATCGACCCATGCCGGATCGGGGGCGATGGTTGCGGCAATGACGGGCGGAGTGCAGACATCGGTCGGATCGGCATGGCGCGCGGCACAGAGGCCGAGCCGCGCCGCGCCGAATGCCGCCCCCAGGTCACCTTCGGCCGCCACATCCAGCGGCCGATTGAGAACCGTCGCCATGATCTCCAGCCACAACCGCGACCGTGAGCCGCCGCCCACCGCCCAGGCGCGGGGAATCTCGGTGCCGGCGTCCGCGAGGACACGCAGACAATCGCGGAAGGCGAAGGCGACGCCTTCCAGAACGGCGCGCGTCAAAGCGTCGCGATCCGTCGCGTGGCCGAGGCCGGCGAAGCTGCCGCGCAGTTTTGCCTCGTTGTGAGGGGTCCGCTCGCCGCCCAGATAGGGCAGGAACAGGACGTCTCCCGGCCCGGTCAAACGATCGCCAAGAGCGGCGGTCAAGTGCGGGGCCTCGACGCCGAACAGGCGGGACAGCCATTGCAAGCTGTCGGTCGCCGCCAGAATGACGCCCATCTGATGCCACATCCCCGGCAGGGCATGGCAGAACGCATGGACGCCATCGTTGGTGTTGGGGGCGAACCGGGCCGTCGTGGCGAACAGGACGCCAGAAGTTCCAAGCGACAGGAAGGCGTTGCCCGGACGAACGGCGCCGATGCCGCACGCCGCCGCCGCGTTGTCGCCGCCGCCGCCGGCAACCACCACACTTCGCGCCATGCCGAACCGCGCCGCGAGTTGCGGTCGCAACGTTCCGGAAACGGCGCTCCCCTCGACCAGGCGCGGCATCTGCTCCCGAGACAGGCCGCAATGATCGAGCGCCGGAGCCGACCATTCACGCCGGCCCACATCCAACCAACAGGTGCCGGCCGCATCCGACATGTCGCTGACATAATCGCCGGTCAGCTTCAATCGGACGAAATCTTTGGGCAAAAGTACTTTGGCGATCCGCTGGAAGAGTTCAGGCTCGTGCCGGGCCAGCCAGATCAGTTTCGGCGCCGTGAACCCCGGCATGACGATGTTGCCAGTGATATCGCGGATCTCGGGAAAGGCCGCTTCAAGATCGGTGCACTCCACGGCGCAGCGGGTGTCGTTCCACAAAATCGCCGGCCGCAGCACCTGATCGGCGCTGTCCAGCACCGTCGCCCCATGCATCTGTCCCGACAGGCCGATGCCTTCGACCGCGCGCATCTCCGCCGGATGCAGCGCGGTCAGTCGATCGAGAACCGCCAGGCTCGCTTGCCACCAGTCTTCCGGATCTTGTTCCGACCATCCGGGATGCGGGCGCGAAACCGTCAGGGGCGCGGTCGCGCTGCCGACGACCTGTTGGGTCTCTGTCATCAACACCCCTTTGACGGAAGACGTGCCTACGTCAATTCCAACAAACATCGTGGTCTCTCCAGGCAGGCCCTCAGGGCAAATTATCGCGGACAAAAATATCGATACGAATGCGGGGAGAGCTGAATCCGACCTGACCGTCGCTGAACGCCTTCAACGTCCGGACAGCGTTCTCCACTTCGTCGGCGGTCTCTTGGTGGATGATCGCGTCGAAGGTTCCCGAGATCAGCGCCCGCCGCGAATATTGCGTCAGTTCGTGGGCGACAACCACGATATCGCCCTGCCGCCCGCTGTCCTCCAACGCCTCGATGATGCCGCGATTGCCCGCCCCCAGGCTATAAATCCCGATCAGATCGGGATGTTGCTCCAACAGCGAGCGAACCAGGGGACCGGTCACCGCGCTGTCATCGCGCCCCTCCGCCACCGCCAGCAGACGCAAGCCGGAAAATTCGCGCTGCATGGTTTGAGCGAAGCCGAGGCGACGGTCGACATGGTCGTTCAGCAACAGCGAACCGGCGATCAGTGCGATCGATCCGCTCCGCCCACCGA
>DATNIV010000032.1:0-5726 GCA_035604255.1 Telmatospirillum sp.
GTGCCGGCAAAAGCACCTTCATCAATTTGCTGACCGGTGTTATCACGCCATCCGCTGGAGAGGTCTATCTGAATGGCGTCCGCATCACCCATCTGCCGGCCCATGAACGGGTGAAGAGGGGCATTGCGCGAACGTTCCAGATCACCACCCTGTTTCCCGGATTGACCGTTCTCGAATCGGTGGTGCTGGCCATCTGCGAACGGCGCGACGTGGCGAAAGCCTGGCATTGCACAGTGGCCAGCCGCAAGGCCGAGATCGACGAGGCCTGGGCGCTGCTCGCCAGCCTGCATTTGGAAAAAGACGCCCACCGGCTGACCCGCGCCCTGCCCTATGGCCGCCAGCGACTGGTGGAAATCGCCCTGGCGCTGGCCGTCCGCCCGAAACTGCTGCTGCTTGACGAACCGGCTGCCGGCATTCCCGCCGGGGAAAGCACCGAAATCTTCGATGTCATCGCACGCCTGCCCACCGACGTCACCATCCTGTTCATCGAACATGACATGGATCTGGTCTTCCGATTCGCCCAACGGATCACCGTGCTGGTCGGCGGCAAGCTGCTGTGCGAAGGCACCCCCGGCGAAATCGCCGCCGACAAGCGCGTGCGCGAAGTCTATTTGGGCGAGGTCCAATATGCCTGAGTTCCTGACCGTGACCGGAGTTACGGCCGGCTATGGCGACAGTGTGGTGCTCGACGACGTCTCGTTCAGCCTGGACGCCGGCGACAGCCTGGCGCTGCTGGGCCGCAACGGCGTCGGCAAAAGCACCCTGCTGGTGACCCTGATGGGATTCACCCGTCTGCACAAGGGTCGCCTGGCCTGGTGCGGCCAAGACCTTGGCGGCATGCCAACCTTCCGCCGCGCCCATGCCGGCCTCGGTTGGGTGCCCCAGGAACGCTTCATGTTTCCCTCTTTGAGCGTCGAGGAACATCTGACGGCGGTGGCGCGTCCGGGTCATTGGACCTTGGATGGCGTCTATCACATCTTCCCTCGTCTGAAAGAGCGACGAAACAATTTGGGCAATCAATTGTCCGGCGGCGAGCAGCAGATGCTGGCCATCGCCCGGGCCTTGATGGTCAATCCTCGATTGCTGTTGCTCGACGAGCCGATGGAAGGGCTGGCGCCGATCATCGTCCAGGAATTGATGATGGTGATCCGCGAGTTGATGGCCGATTCCGGCATGGCGGTCATCATCGTCGAACAACATGCCCGTCTGGCTTTGTCGCTGACCCGAAAGGCGATCGTGTTGGATCGCGGACGGATCGTCCATCGTTCGGATAGCGCCAGCCTGCTGAACGACGACGCCTTATTGCAGCGGCTGGTCGCGGTTGCCTGAAAAGACAAAAAAGGGAGGACGCCATGCGTACCCAGGTTGGCATCATCGGCGCGGGACCAGCTGGATTGCTGCTGTCCCACCTTCTCGCCCAGCACGGCATTTCCTCGATTATCCTCGAATCGCGCAGTCGCGAAGAGATCGAATCGACCATCCGCGCCGGCGTTTTGGAACAAGGCACCGTCGACCTGCTGACCCAGACAGGGCTGGCCGAACGCCTGTTGCGCGAAGGCCATGTCCACCATGGCATCGAACTGCGGTTCGGAAACCAGGGCCATCGTATCGATCTCAGCGGATTGACCGATGGCAAGGCAATCACCGTCTACGCCCAGCATGAAGTCATCAAAGATCTGGTCAAGGCCAGACTGGACGCCGGCGGTCAGATCCTTTTCGACGCCACGGACGTCCGTCTGGACGGTCTTGAGAGCACCGCGCCAACCGTCCATTTTCGCCAAGGAACCAAGTTTCAGTCGATTGCTTGCGATTTTGTGGCCGGCTGCGACGGATTTCACGGCATATCGCGGCCCTCCATCCCGGCGGCCCTCAAGACCGAATATGAACGGAAATACGAATTCGGCTGGTTTGGTATCTTGGTCGAAGCGCCGCCTTCGTCGAAGGAGTTGATCTACGCCTCGCATGAACGGGGCTTCGCCCTGGTCAGCACGCGCTCGGACACCGTTCAACGGTTGTACTTCCAGTGCGATCCAAAGGACGCCGTGGCCAATTGGCCGGACGAGAGAATCTGGGAGGAACTCGACCTGCGGCTCGCGTCCGATGACGGCTGGCGGGTCAAGCAAGGGCGCATCTTCCAGAAAGGCATCATCGCCATGCGCAGCTTCGTCGTCGAGCCGTTGCAATATGGCAGGCTGTTTCTCGCCGGCGACGCCGCCCATATCGTCCCGCCGACCGGCGCCAAAGGTCTTAATCTGGCCGTGGCCGACGTCAAGGTTTTGGCCCAAGCCCTCGATCGTCATTACAGCGCGGGACACAACGAGGCACTGGAGCGCTATTCCGAAACGGTGCTGCGGCGGATCTGGCGGTCCGAGCATTTTTCCTGGTGGATGACCTCGATGCTCCACCGCTTTCCCGACGGCGACCCCATCCAGCGCCGCTTCCAATTGGCCGAATTGCGCAATGTGACGACATCGCATGCCGCCGCGACGATGCTGGCCGAAAATTACGTCGGACTGCCGATGGTTTAACCCGGCCCGACACCGATGGGAGGCGGCGCCAAGGTGACGATCTTACGGAACAGGTCCCGGAACTCTTGGCCGGCGTTGGCGCCGCCGATCGGATCCTCGTTCGATTGGAACGCAGCATCGATTTCCCGCCAATCCTCCGCCGTCAGCACGGACTCGGCACGCGGGAGAATCCCCTCTTCCTCTTTCTTCATATGGGCCCACTGAAACCGGCAATAGTCGGCCATTTCGTCGGCAAAAGGGGCAAAAGCCGGAGCACCTTCTTTTTCGTAGCGACAAGCCGATTCCAGAAGATGCGTCACCAACGGCCGGCCACGCTCATGCTCGGCTTCAAGGTCATCGAGAAGCGGCGCCAGACTGGAGTCCCGCGATCGCAACAAACGGTAGAGAAACTGATCTTCCTTGGGATGATGCAAGCGTTCCGGAAATCGCTCGATATAGCGCAGCATCGCTTCGATCAGTTTGAAATCGGGACGGGCGCGGGCTTGGCGTATCTCTTCGATCAGGAAGAGCAAACCCTGCAACACCGCGGCCAAGGATCGATGCTCGTCCTTGATGATGGTGATGGCCGAACGCATCGCATCTCTCCTCACTGAAAGTCTCCCTTGCCCGCGTTAGCGGGAGGGTAAAGGATTCGTGGCGTCCTCGTCGACACTCCGAAACACCTGTTCCGCCAAATGAAAGGCGTGATTGGCCGCCGGAACGCCGCAATAGATCGCCGTCTGCAGCAAGACCTCTTTGATCTCGTCGCGCGTCACCCCGTTGTTGGCGGCGGCGCGGACATGCAAGACAAATTCATCGTCCCGGCCAAGCGCCACCATCAAGCCCACCGTCAGCAGGCTTCGCGTATGCCGAGGCAGTCCCGGCCGCGTCCATATCTCCCCCCAGGCATAGCGGGTAATCAGATCCTGAAATTCCGCGGTAACCTCGGTGCGCTGGCGCAACGATCGGTCGACATGAGCATCGCCTAAAACCGCACGGCGAACCCCCATCCCCTGCTGATAACGATCCTGTTCGTCCATGGCGTTTTATCCGTTCAAAAATGCCAAAACGGCCGTCGTGAAAGCATCTGCAGCCTCGACATTGGAAAGATGCGCGACCGACAATTCGACATAAGCGGCGCCCGGAATCGCGCTGGCAAGAAAGCGCCCCTCGGAAGGCGGGGTCGCCACATCATGGGTCCCGGCGATCACCAATGTCGGCACCGCGATCGCAGCGACGGTCGAACGCAGATCATGGTCTTGAATCGCCCGGCAACAGGCAATATAGCCTCGCGGATTCGTCTCTCTCAGCATCTTGGCGAAAGGCGCCACGCGATCGGGGAACTGCTGCCGGAAAGCGGGGGTAAACCAGCGATCGAGCACCGCGGCGAGGACCGCCGTGCCGCCGGCGGCCACAGCCGCGACCCGGGCGTCCCACAAATCCGGCGGGCCGATGAGCGCCGCCGTATTGCACAGCGCCAAGCGATTCAATCGCTCGGGGGCCCGCAAGGCCAGCACCTGCCCGACCATGCCTCCCATCGACAATCCACAAAAATGCGTTCTTTCAATCTCTAAGGCGTCGAGCAACCCCACCACATCGAACGTCAATTGTTCCATGCCGTAGGGGCCTGGCGGCGCGGCGGATTGGCCATGTCCGCGGCTGTCATAACGCAGCACCCGGAAGTGCCGCGTGAAAGCGCCAAGTTGCGGCAGCCACATGTCGACACGGGCGCCTAAGGAATTGGACAACAGAAGAACCGGCGCATCCTCGGGACCGTCCCATCGGTAATGAAGTGTCACTCCGTCGATATCGGCCATCGGCATGAAAGATCTCACGTCTTCTCTTGTCGCGCCGCCAAGACGCGATCGACCAAGGCTTCTGCTTGGCCGCTGGCGTTGGCCGGATCGAACAGCTTCGCCAGATCGGCTTCGGAAAGATGGGCGCGCACAGAGGCATCACCGCTCAGGATATCTTTCAGATGACGCCGCTCGGCGATGGCGCGGTGGGACGCGTCCTCCACCAGGATATGCGCCGGTCGAGCCCCGAGAAAAGGGGCCAAAGCCATGGCCACGGCGGCACTGAAAATCAAACCGCGCGTGACATCGAGATTGGCGCGCATCTTTCCGACATCGACCTCGAGACCTGCGATCATCGTCGTCACCTGTTCGATGGCGCCACCCGTCAACAGACAGATTTCCGGTAATGTCTCCCATTCGGCGTGCCAACTGCCGAGCCCCCGCTCCTGCTCCTGGACCATCGCCGCGAGCATGGTCGAGACCAAACCGGGCACGCGGATGGCCGTCGCCAAGACATAAGCCGACCCAACCGGGTTCCGTTTGTGGGGCATCGCCGACGATCCTCCCCGGCCGGGCGCCGCCGGCTCGAAGAGCTCGCCGATTTCCGTTTGCATCAACAGGGAAATATCCCGGGCGATCTTGCCCAAACTTCCGACGATCAGCCCAAAGACCGAGGCCAATTCGGCCAGACGGTCCCGCTCGGTGTGCCAAGGCAGATCCGGCAAGGCAAGCCCCAGGTCGTCGGCCAAAGCGGCCGCCACCGCCATGCCCGAGGCACCGAGCGACGCCAGAGTGCCAACGGCGCCGCCGAATTGCAAAACCAACAGACGAGGCCGCAATTCGGCCAATCTTTGACGATGCCGTTCATTGGCGCTCAGCCATCCGGCCACTTTGACGCCAAAGGTGGTCGGCATGGCCTGTTGCATCCAGGTTCGCCCGGCAATCACCGTGGCTTTGTGGCGTTGGGCCAAATCGGCCAGCAGGACGGACAGACCAGACAGGTCGCCTTCGATCAGATCCAATGTCGCGTGAAGTTGCAGCACCAAGCCGCTGTCCATGATGTCCTGTGAGGTCGCCCCCCAATGGACGAACCGCATGGCGCCCCCGTCCCGTTCAGCGACCCGGGCGGTCAAGGCTTGGACCAGGGGGATGGCCGGGTTTCCGGCCAGCGCGGCGGCTTCGGCCAATGCCGGAATATCGAACAGATCGACTCGGCAACTCTCGACGATCGGCGCCACGGCCCCGACAGGGATGACGCCCACACGCGCCTCGGCACGCGCCAGGGCCGCCTCAACATCGAGCATCGCTTGCAGACGCGCCCGATCGGAAAAGATGCCTTGCAACCGAGCCGAGGCAAACAGCGCGGCTAACATCCCTTGGCCGCCACGGCTCATTTGATTTGTCCCATCGCCCATTGGCCGGC
>DATNIV010000033.1:0-4821 GCA_035604255.1 Telmatospirillum sp.
CCCGACAGCACGCGTTCGGCGGAAACATGACCGTGACGGGCGCGCAGCCAGGCGATGACCTCGGCCTCTCTGTCGTTGGCCGCGGCCAGGGTGACATGTCCCCCTTCGGTGGGAACAGGATGCCAGCCGCTGTTTGTCGGCAAAAGGGCGGCGACGCCCAAGCCGGTGCCGGGGCCGATCACGGCGATCGGCGCGTCGAAGGCCGGCGTGCCGCCGCCCACCGCAACTTTGTGCTCTTCGTCGAGCAAGGGAACGGACAAGGCCACGGCGATGAAATCATTGACCACATCCAGCCGTTCAAGGTTCAGCCGATCCTTCAATTCGGCGATGGAAAAACTCCAGTCGCGATTGGTCAAGACGACCCGATCGCCCAGGACCGGCGACGCGATGGCGATGGCGGCGACGACAGGGGAGATCGACGGCTGTGTTTGTTCGAGATAGGCCAATGCGGCGTCGGCGAGACCTGGGTAATCGTCGCAAGACAGCACCAGCGTGTGCTGCGGCTCGGAGAGTCCGGGGAAAATCAAAGAGAACCGGGCGTTGGTGCCGCCGATGTCGGCGATCAGCCTCGGGGCTTTCTGAGTCATGTGGCCACCGCATTCGTTTCTGTGTGGGACGGAAAACTGTTTGGTCGTAACGACCGGTAGAGTTCCAGATATTCGGCGGCGGAGCGGTCCCAGCCGAAGTCTTGGCGCATTGCCGTGGCTTGCAGACGGGCCCACTGATCGGGGTTGCGGTAAAGGCCGATGGCCCGCTCGATGCTCCATTGAAAGGCGCTGGCGGTTGGTTGTTCGAAAACGAACCCCGTCGCCGTTCCCGCCAGCATGGCGTCATAGGTCGCATCAACCACCGTATCGGCCAAGCCTCCCGTGCGATGCACCACCGGCAAGGTGCCATAGCGCATGGCATATAGTTGCGTCAGGCCGCAAGGTTCGAAACGCGAGGGCATCAGCACGATGTCGCCGCCGGCCTGCAGGCGATGCGCCAAGGCTTCGGAATAGCCGATATGCATAGCCACATGGGTGGGACAGGCCTCGGTCAGTGCGAGAAAGGCATCTTCCACGCCGCGTTGGCCGGATCCGAGCAGGGCCAATTGCCCTCCTTGCGCGATGACCGCCGGCATGGCCGACAGCAAAAGATCCATGCCTTTCTGATCGGACAATCGGCTGATCACAACCAGGAGCGGCGCATCGGGGATCTGCGGCAATCCCAATTCGCGCTGCAGCGCCGCCTTGTTTGCCGCTTTCCCTGAACCTCTGTCGTCAATGCCATAGGTCTGGTGCAATTCGCGGTCATTGCTCGGATCCCAGATCGCATAGTCGGCACCGTTGAGAATGCCGTGCAGATCATGAGCGCGATAGCTCAAAAGGCCCTGCATGCCGAATCCATAGGCTGACGTCTGGATTTCCCGGGCATAGGTCGGGCTGACGGTGGTCAGTTTGTCGGCGAAGACGAGGCCTGCCTTCAAATAGGAGAGTTGGCTCCAATATTCGAAGCCGTCCATGGTGTAAAAAGACCATGGCAATCCCAGTCGCGGCACGAGCGCCGGTGGAAATAGTCCCTGATAGGCCATGTTGTGGATGGTGAAGACCAGTCCCGGTCTGGGTTCGCCCCAGGCCTTGAGATAAGCCGACGCGAGTCCGGTCTGCCAGTCGTGCGTGTGGAGGATGTCGGGTTTCCAGGCCAGCGGGCTGTTGGCTTGGCAGAGTCGCGCCGCCGTCCAGCCGAGCAGGCCGAAACGCATGTCGTTGTCCGGCCAATCGGTGCCTTGACCGTCCTGATAAGGCCCGCCGTCGCGGTCGAAAAGACTGGGATTGTCGACGAGCCACAAGGGGAGATGGCTGTCCGGAAGGCGGCCTTCGAGGAGAATGGTGTCCCCCAGTCCGAACGGATCACCCAGATTGGCGATCTGCTTGGCGTCGGCCTGTTCCGCAATTCCGCGGTAGGCTGGCATCAGCAATCGAAGGTCGATTTTTGCGCGGTGTAAGGCAACCGGCAGGGCTCCGGCAACATCGGCAAGGCCGCCGGTCTTGGCCAGAGGGAAGATTTCCGACGACGCGAACAGCAGCTTCATCCGATGGGTCCCCAATATTTTTTCACCTCAGCGTAACCGACGAAGTCACAACGAACAAAGAGCTTTTGGTGCCCTTCCTATCCTTTGTCAAAAAAGGGGATTGCTGCTTGAGCTTTGGATAAGTCTATGCCACCGTTGACTCGGTTGTAGAACCATTTATGAACGCCAGCCAACGGTGAATCGCATGACGCAGCCATTGGACAGGGCGCCCGGAGCGGGTGTCGATATTCCTCAAAGATTGAGGCGAACTCTCGCCTTGGTTCTGGCCGGTGGGCGAGGCAGTCGGTTGAAGGCTTTGACCGATTGGCATGCGAAGCCGGCGATTCCCTTCGCCGGGAAATTTCGGATCATTGATTTTGCTTTATCCAATTGCATCAATTCGGGGATTCGCCGAATCAGCGTGATGACGCAGTATAAGGCGCATAGCCTTATTCAACATATTCAGCGGGGATGGGGATTTCTGCGGGGTGAATTTAACGAATTCATCGAATTGCTTCCCGCCCAACAGAGAACGGAAGGGGAAAACTGGTATCGCGGCACTGCGGATGCCGTTTTTCAGAATCTTGATATTATTCGTCATCATGCGCCGGACTATGTGCTGGTCCTGGCCGGCGATCATGTCTACAAGATGGATTATGGCAAGATGCTGGCCAACCATATCGCCCAGGATGCGGTGGTGACGGTGGCTTGCATCGAAGTTCCGATCGCGAAAGCCTCGGATTTTGGGGTGATGGTCGTCGACGACAAGGGAATGGTCCTTCGTTTTGACGAAAAACCCGCCCATCCCGTGTCCGTTCCGGGGCGCCCGGATGTGGCTCTGGCCAGCATGGGGATCTATATCTTCAATGCCGAGCTGCTCTATGAGTTGCTGGAACGAGACAGTGCTCTTCTCGGGTCGCAACATGATTTCGGTCGGGATCTCATCCCCTCTTTGGTCGGGCAGGCTACGGTCATTGCGCATCGTTTTGAAGATTCTTGCGTCATGGATGGCGGCGCCGAAGAAGCTTATTGGCGGGACGTCGGGACGATCGACGCCTATTGGGAGGCCAATATCGATCTCTGTCGCGTGACTCCCGCCCTTAATATGTATGACGAGAGCTGGCCGATCTGGACGGATATCAAGCAGAATCCGCCGGCCAAGTTCGTTTTTGATTCGGATGACCGGCGCGGTATGGCGGTCGATTCCCTGGTTTCCGGCGGTTGCATCATTTCCGGGGCCGTCGTGCGCCGTTGCATGCTGTTCTCCGGGGTGCGGGTCAATTCCTACTGTGTGGTCGAAGATTCGGTGGTGTTGCCCGATGTCGAATTGGGGCGGCACTCACGCGTCAGGCGGGCGATCATCGACAGTGGCTGTGTCGTGCCTCCGGACATGGTGGTGGGTGAAGATCCGGTTCTTGACGCCAAGCGTTTCTTTCGAACCGAGAAGGGCATCACTTTGGTGACTCAGCGGATGCTCGATAACCTTTCCGGCTGACAGGCAAACCCGCGCAGTGGAAGGTTTTATTCGAATAAGGAATGCAGCCGCATATTCTCGATGCGTTTCGACGATTCGGCGCTTTGGGGCGGGGTGATCGAGACGGCGGGGATCACCGAAGCGGTGGGGACGGCGGCAACCGGAATGGGACTGTCCGGGCGCGCCTTGTCGCTCTTGGCGGTGAGTGCCGGAGGGATGGTGGTGTCGAGAACAATACCCGGCTTGGCGACGGGGCTTGGCGCTTGAAAAAGTCCCCCATTGTCGCCTGATTTTGGGGCGGCGTGACTCTTGGCGTGAACCGGTCCAGCAACCAGGCAAAGCGCCAGGGCGATTCCGGACAGCAAGTCAAGAAAACGCGGTTGACTGGGATGTGAAAACATTCTCGACCCTTTTCGAAGCGATCCTACGCTCTTGGCCGACCCTACTCTCGATTTGCGAACGCGATAGATGCAAAAATGTGAATAAACAGTTAAAAACGAGAATTTTTGAAGAGCTTTTAATCAAATGTGATTGGTTGTGCGTGTTTCTTTGAACGAACGGTTGAGGGCGAGTGTCAGATTTTAACCGTGTGACGCTTGCGTCTTGCGCAGCCGGTATTCCTCTAAACGGGCCTGCCGATAGGCGTCGGCAATCTTCTTGGCTTCCGCGCGTTCCTCCACGCTGCGGCTTTCCGCGACGCTTTGGCGTCCGGCGAGGCGCATCGCGGCGTTGTTCGCTGTCGGTTGCGCGAAGTGTGGCTCCGGTGCGCTTTCCGCCAGGGCGGGCCATAAGCCCACCGACGGGCGTCCGAGGCGGGCGCTGTCGAAAGAGGCCAACTGTAACCGCTGGTCCGGGTGCTGTTTGGCATTTTCCCAGGTGGAAACGAGGCGCGCCTTGTAAGGCGCCGCCAGATTGGGCGTTTGTGAATGGTAATAGGCGCCCGCCGTTGGCCAGTTCTGCGTGCTGTCGTGAAGGCCGACGAGGAACCTTGCGGCGTAAGCGACATTTGTCGCCGGTTCAAAGGCCTCGTCAAGGGAGGCGAAGGCGTCGGGATGAGCGAGAAGGTTAACCTGCATGCATCCGACGTCGATGTTGCGCACGCCGGCGGCCTGGAGCTTCCTCACTTCGGCGATGGCGGCCGCTTTGCTCGGCAGAAAACGCCCTTCGCCTTCCGCCATGACCGTCCAGGGCCAGGCAAAACTTGCCTTGCTTTCGCTGTCCCAGCGGCCTGATTCGACAAGGGAGATGGCGTGCAGAAGGCGATCCGGAATGCCTTGGGCCTTTTCTTGGCGGG
>DATNIV010000034.1:0-15559 GCA_035604255.1 Telmatospirillum sp.
GCACCACTTCGACCAAAATCGTCGAGATGGTTCGACAAGCCGGCGCCACTGAAGTGCATATGCGCATCTCCTCGCCGCCGACCACACACTCCTGTTTCTACGGCATCGACACGCCGGAACGCGAGAAGCTGTTGGCCTTCAATCATGATGTCGCCGAGATGGCGAAACTGATCGGCGTCGATTCGCTGGCCTTCATTTCCTTAGACGGCCTCTATCGGGCTGTCGGAGAAACCGAACGCAATGCCAAGCATCCGAAATATTGCGACGCCTGTTTTACCGGCGACTATCCCATCGCCCTGGCCGACCAGAACGGCGGGCAGGCTCAGGAAGGCCTCTCGCTGATGACCGGGGGCCTTTGAGCGCTATGCCTGGGGGACGGCTCCAGGGACGGATTGCTTTGGTCACGGGTGCCTCGCGAGGTCTCGGCGCGGCAATCGCTCGCCGTTTCGCCGCCGAGGGGGCGCATGTCGTCCTGCTGGCCCGCACGCAGGGCGCCTTGGAGGATGTCGACGACCAGATCCGCCGCGCCGGTGGCCAAGCGACCTTGGTGCCGCTGGACCTTAAAGACGGCGACGCCATCGATCAGATGGGAGCCGCGCTCTATCAACGCTTCGGACGCCTCGATATTCTGGTCGGCAATGCCGCAGTGCTGGGCGGTTTGAGCCCTGTCGGCCATTTCGCCCTGTCCGACTGGGCGGAGGTGATGGCCGTCAATGTCACCGCCAATTGGCGCTTGATCCGCAGCTTCGACGCCTTGCTGCGCCAATCGGATGCCGGAAGGGCCATCTTCGTGACCTCCGGCGTCGCACGATCCCCCCACCCCTATTGGGGCGCCTATGCCGCCAGCAAGGCCGCGCTGGAGACCCTGGCACAGACCTGGGCGGCGGAAGTCGCCGCGACCAGTCCCTTAAAGGTCAATCTGGTCAGTCCGGGCATCGTCCGCACCCGCATGCGCGCCGAGGCCTTTCCAGGCGAGGATCCGCTATCGCATCCCGAGCCGGACGCCATCGCCGACGTTTTCGTCGACCTGGCGGCGCCCGATTGCGCGCGAACCGGCGACATCGTCGAGGCCTATTAACCCGCATTTCTTACACTCGCGTCGTCGGCACTGAGACAAATTTGGCCAAAGGGGCAAGCAACTGGCGCGCGTTTCGATAACCATCGGAGGGAAATCCGCGCGAAATTGAGTTCTTGAAAGAAACCTTTCCACACGGCACCTTATTCCAAGGGGAGAGACACTTCATACCGAGGGGGAGACGCTGCGATCATGCGCACAATTCATTTATTCGCAAACGGAATTGACTGCGCCTTCCGATGCTCCGGCGAAACGCCGAAACGATACCCTCCATTACGCCAGATCGCGCGAAACCCGGGTCGCATCCGAAGAGCCAGCGCCCCTCTCGCCATGGCCACGGTTCTGATCGCTGTGATCTTAAGCGCGTCACCACGCACCGCCGGCGCCGGCGAGGTCATCGATGAAATCAAGCTCGGCGTCCTGAACCATGACGTCGCTTTTCTCGGCCATCACAAGGAAAACGGCATCGACACCAATATCGAAGCCTTGGCAATATCTCCGGACCTGCTTTCGATCATCGGCGCGCCGCGACCGGACATTGGGATCTCGATCAACAGTGCGGGAAAAACCGACCAATTGTATGGCGGACTGACCTGGATCGCGGACCTCGTGGAGGATGTATTCTTGCCGAAAGATGGGATCTACCTCGGCGGCAGCCTGGGCGGATCCGCCAACGACGGCAAGACGGACGGCACTTGGCGGACTCACAAATCCCTGGGATCTGCCCTTCTATTTCGTGAAAGCGCTGAAATTGGCTATCGCTTCCACGGCTCTTACAATCTCTCCCTGATTGTCGATCATAGCTCCGACGGAGGTCTTTCCTCGCGCAACCAAGGGCTGACCAACGCGGGCGCCCGACTCGGCATCATGTTCTAGACAAGGACCTATCGGTACAACCATCCGCAGATCAGCACCGAGAACACCGTCCCCCCCACATCCGCCAATAGGCCGGCCAACAGCGCATGGCGGATGCGTTTGACGCCGGCGGCACCGAAATAGACGGCGAGGACATAGAAAGTCGTCTCCGACGAACCGTAGATGGTGCTGACCAGCATGCCGAGATAGCCATCCGGCCCGATGGCCGGATCCTTGAGCAGAGCCGCCAGATAACCGAAGGAGGCCGAACCGGAGAGGGATCGCAGGACCGCCATGCTCAGCGCCTCCGGCGGTAGTCCGAAGGCGCCGGTCAGCCTGCCGAGGGGCGCGACCAGCAAGTCCATCGCTCCACTCTCGCGAAACATGCCGACCGCCACCAGGATCGCCACGAGATAGGGCAAAATACGCAAGGAAACGGTCAAGCCGTCCTTGGCGCCTTCGACGAAGGCTTCGTAAACGGCCACCCGCTTTACCATTCCATAGCCAAGAACGCCGACCAGCATCGCCGGAATGATCCAAGGCGACAAAGACCGCCCCCACATCAAGCTCAGGGGAACAAGCGACAAACAGGTGGCGCCGGCCACGACCGACACCCACAACGGATAAGGTGGGAGGATTTCCTCAAGAACGGATAAACCCGCATCTGGCGGCGAAGGCATCGTTTCCTGGGCCGGAGGACCGGCGGGAAACCAGCGCGCCCCCCATTTGGCAAACAAGATGGCGAAGCCAGTCGACCATAGCGTGGCGAACAAGGTCGTCGGAATCACCGCCGCCGGATCGTGCGAACCAATCGCTGTTCGCAAAGCCATGACATGGGTCGGCAGCAATGTCACATTGGCCGTGTTCAGCGCCAGAAACAGCACCATGGCGTCGGTGGCGACCCCTCGGCACGGATTGAGCCGCTCCAACTCCTGCATGGCCCGCACCCCAAAAGGCGTGGCGGCATTGGAAAGCCCGAGAACATTGGCGGCGACATTCATCACCATCGCCCCCATCGCCGGATGATCCGGTGGAATCTCGGGAAACAGGCGATGCAAGAGGGGGCTCACCAAGCGCGCCAGGACTCGCATCAGGCCCCCCGCCTCGGCGATCTTCATGAGCCCAAGAAACAAGGCCATCGTGCCGATCAATCCCAGACCGAGGGTCACCGCCCCTTCCGCGGCTTTCAAAGCGGCTAGCCCCAAGGCCTCCATCGGCGCACCGTCCGTCACGGCGGAAACGGTGATCTGCCGCCATCCGGCAACCACGAAGGCCATGGCGATCATGGCGAAAAAGACGACGTTCACCGGCCCCCCTCGGTTTGCACCGGCTTATTCGGCATATCCATTTTGCAGATAGCGAAAGATTTTCCTATCTTCTTTGACAATATGATCGTCTACCCACGATTTAAAAAATGATGAAAACTCAAATTTGTCAATATCAACAGTAGATACATCACTACTTTCCAAACAATTTCTCATGATAAAAATATCATTTATTATTTTTTTATGGGAAATTGCATGGCTATGCGTTTCCGGAAATGCCATTTTTTCCATATAGCTCATTTCTTCAGCAAGATGATAATCGCTATATTCGAGGAACTCGATCATTCTCTCACGAATGTCCGCATCTTGCCCGAGATCGATGGCCTGAATCACCCGATTGGCGATCTCAAACAGTTTTTGATGCTGCCGATCAATCAGCGGAATCCCGACCGCATAATTGCCATTCCATGAGAAGACCGCGCCCTTCCCCGGCGACAGCAGCGGAAGACGCAAGCGACGCAAATAGGTTTCAAAAAGCTTCCAACGCACGATCGGAATGTCGCGCAGCATGGCTCCGGGCATAACGACCAAGTCGCACGTCTTGTGAACGACGATACTGCCGACCGGAGGACGCCCCTGCAAAACCATGGTTTCCCCGAAGAAATCCCCGGCCTCGAGCATTTCCGCCACAGTTCCTTCGATCTGGCGTTCGACGGTTCCGGAGCGGATCAAAAACAGGCAGTCAGCGCCTTCGCTCACCGTCTCTCCGGAGTCCAACGACAAGATTGAGGCCGCACGCACCAACTGATTCATCACGGGAATCGAAATATTTTCCCCGAACAAATGCGTCCGCGCGAAGACGCTGCGCATGGCGACAGTGGCCAGGGCAGAGTCCATCAACTGGTTGGTTTCAATGAAATTCCGATAAAGATCGGCCGGCCAGGTGATCGCCTTGACGAAACTGGCCGCACGGTAGGTCTTGGCGGCAATCCGATCGTCCAAACAGGCGCTTTCGCCGATCAACGCCCCCGCCGACAGGATATAGCGGCTGTCGGAATCATTGTTGACCACCTCCATCAATCCGGTGAGCGGCATGGTGACAACATCGCAGCAATCGCCTTGGCGCAGCACAATCGTTTCGGCGTTGATATCGATGATCGGGCGATTGAGCAACATGTCCAGATCGTGCAGCGGCACTTCCGGAAAATAGGTATTGAGGTAGTTGTACGCCCTGCCGATCGCGTAGTCGCGCACCGAGGGGATCAAGACATCCACCGTACCGAAGGGCGCCCCCGAACCGATTTTGCGCTGAGCATTGGAAAATTCCAACGCCGTGTGGGCCAGAATGATCTTGCGCGATCCATCTTTGGCAAAGTCCTCGGCCGAACCATGAATCAAGCCGCCGCCGATATCGATTTTCTTGAGATCCGCCGGCTCAAGATAGTCACGCCGCACCTTGTCGGCGACATCCGGCGTGATACCGGGAACGCTCGCGTCCGCCGTCGTCATCTGCGCCAAAACATTGAACGAGATGATGTCGGCGTAGTGCGCATAAGTCATCTCGCCCGATTCGGACAAGGCGCGAAAGGCGAAGATCGTGGTTTCAACCGGATGGGGGGAAAACATCGGTTTGACCGCAAGTCCATCGACATCGTTCCAGCAGTCGATCTTCAAATCGCGAATGTCGAAATAGTCCTCGAATCCGGCCTCCTCGATCGACATCAAAGCCGCCAGCTTCTTGGTCACCGCCGCCCGCACCGCTGGCGTCGCATAGTAACGAATGCGTCGATCGGCCCGCAGCAGCGTGGTCAGTCCGCAAAAATGATCGTCATGACTATGCGTATGAAAAAGTCCCTCAATCTCGTTGATGCTGATTCCCAGCGCTTTCAGCACTGCGTGCAGGTTGGGACCGGCGTCGACGAGGTAGATCTTTCCCTGGAACATCAGAACGCTGGACATTGTCGGTCGGTTGACATCCCATCCATCGCCTTCGCCCGAATGGACGACGGCGAAATATTCACGCCGCAAATTATGATAATTGAGAGGATAGGGCGGGTCATAAGTCTCGCCAGCGGCGAGATTGAGGTTGATCACCACGGTGTCGGCACCATAGCGGATCTCATAGACATTCAGATCCAATCGCCGAATGGATACGCCCGGCCTCACGTCGATGGGACGGTCCCCAACGACGCAACTGTCAATGAGATCGTCGGATGCCTTGATCTCGCCAAAAGCGAAGCGCCGTTTCATGCGCATCCATTCGCGCGCCTGCTCGATCGGCACGCCGGCGGTCACCAACTCACGCTCCGAAACCAAACCGTAATTCCCGCGATGGATATAAGCGAGTTGCGCCGCGACCTGTTCTTCAAGGCCGATCAGCAGCGGCTTGGCTCCGTTGTTGTTGGGATGGCCCGGAAGAATCATTCCTTGGCGGTAAAACATCTGCAGAATCGGGAATTCCGACAGATTGCTAAACTCTCCATTCTGCAAGGCGACATCTGACAGCAAAATGGCGTTCGGGCCGGTTTCGCACGCGACGCCATCGACCTCAGCCGGAACCACCAATCCACGTTTCATAAGATGTTTAACGCTGTCGGCCGGGCACCCACAAAGAATCCGGAGATCCGCCTCGGGAATGTCGACCCAATGAACACCTGTAGCAACCTTTACAAGGCGCATCAACTTCTCCAGGAAGACTGCGAAATTCCCGCAGAATCACAATATTTCATATGAAATAAATACTGTTCTTCTTCTGCATATTAAAGGGCACCTCCATATCACACAATGCTCAAGTATGACTGGCATCAAGGTCTCGCCGATCACGCCCTGTCTGCGCCCCCTCCCCACCAAGGAAATCGCCGGTTCTCAATTGATCCCATGCTGTGATCAAGAGACTGGTTGAACCGCCAAGGCGCCAAGTCCGCCAAGGCGGTTTGACGCCCCGCCATGGGACGCGGACAAGCGTTTTGCCCGTGTTCTTGCTCCGCAGGCCTTGTCGACGACGAGTGCGAATTGGGACTGTGCGATGCGGCTGAGATGAACCGCTGCCTTGGCGTTCTTGGCGCCTTGGCGGTTCATCGGACAGAAGGCACGGTCTAACGAAATTGGTCGAACGATTGCCCTTCCCTCCCCACCCCTTCCAGGACGGGGCGGCGCGCCACCAGTATCGAACGCGCAAATATGGACTGGACCCACTCGACCGGCTGTGTTAGCGCATGCCTCATGGTTCGTTTCATTGTCGTCTTGTTCTGTCTGGCTTGGCCGTTCGCCGCGCCGCTCTCGGTCACCGCGGCGGAATCGGGGCTGTCCGATGACAGGGGGCCGCCGCCATGGCGGATCATCGGCAAGAATGAACAAACCGTCTCCAGTCGCTGCATCGGACGGCCGGAAACCGCCGTTTGCGCCGTGGAAACCTTTCTGGCCTGCTTCCAATGGGTTCGTCTCGACCTCTGCCGCATGGTCGACGATGAGGCGGAACAATATGCCTCGGTCTTCAAGGATCCAGGCGATCCGGCAAAATATCTGGCTTATCGAATCGTCACCGAGCGAAGCGTCGCCTCTTCTCCCGACCGCGAAACGGAGATCGTCATCGAGCAGCAGGAGATGGCGTCGGGTCAGGTTATCGGAGCCTCCGCTGGAACGAGCAGCGGCTTCAAGCTGCGCCGGCAATCCACCGGCGCATGGAAAGTGATCGGCTGGGACGACCTGGAATAAGGCCTGCGCTTACGTTCTAAATGACGCCTGCGCCTCCGGCTTCGGCAGGCTCAAGCGCCGCTCGGGCTATAGGATCTAAATGACGCCTGCGCCTCCGGCTTCGGCAGGCTCAAGCGCCGCTCGGGCTATCTGCTTTCCCGCCACCAGGCGAACAGCAATCCGCCGAACGCCATCACCAGCAACAAGCCGTCGGGAATCAACGCCGTATCGCGCACGGCGGTAACGATCTTGTCTCCATTGGCGCGAAAGCCGAACCACCCGGTTCCCGCCGCGGCGGCTTGCGGCGACACCATCCGCACATTTGGCGGCCCATCGACGATCCACCGCCACCCACCACCGGACGCGTCGATCACCGGCCTCATTTTGTCGGGCGTCGCGCGCAATTCGGCCATCTCGACCGGATTGAGCAGGCCAGCACCGCTCAACGAGACCCGCCGGCCGTCATCCACGCGCCACAGACCGGACTGATCCACCATCATGTCCCCGGTGCTCCGACCGTCATTCTGATCGGTCAAAAGCAGCGGTCGCACCGTTCCGTCAGGCGCCGTCACCTGCACTTCGACATTCCCCTTGGTGAGGCTGCGACGCTGCACATGCATCTGATTGCCGCGAATTTCGGCGGTCAACTGCTCTTCTTCCAGTTCCGGTTCCTTCATCAGCCAATGCGCCAAACGGCGAATCAATTCAAGTTGCGGACCGCCGCCATCCCAACCGCGCGCCCATAGCCAAACAGTATCGCTCATCAATTCCGCCACGCGACCCTCGTCCACCCGCCCCAAAACCAGCAATGGCAGATTGCGAGCCCCCTCCATCACGACGACTCCGCCCTCTTTCGGTTGACTGGCGATCACCCGCAACCAACGCCCCCAAGCCGGCGGCTCGCTCTCCGAGCCTCGCAGGTCAGCCGTCACCGGATGGCGCTTGCCGACATCGGTAAGACGCGGCAAAAAAGCGTCTTCGATCACCCGCCCATCGGGCGCCGCCGGCAGAATTTCGGCAAGCGGCGTGTTGAACGGAGAATCAGGCTTGGTGAACTCGGGACCAGCCGCCACCAGCAAGGCACCGCCCCCTTTCACATAATTGACGATATTCTGGTAATAGGCCTGTGGCAGAACACTGCGCCGCCGATATCGATCAAAGATGATCAGATCGAAATCGTGCAGCTTTTCCTCGAACAGTTCGCGCACGGGGAAGGAAATCAACGCCAGATCGCGCAAGGGCGTCCGATCGTCTTTTTCCGGTGGACGCAGTATGGTGAAATGCACCAGATCGACCGAAGGATCGGCCTTCAACAGATTGCGCCAATTGCGCTCGCCGGCGTGAGGTTCGCCGGAAATCAAAAGGACCCGCAACCGATCGCGCACGCCGCTGACCGAAACGGCGGCCCGGTTGTTGGCAAGCGTCAATTCGTCGGGCGCCGCCCCAGCCTGCAGTTCGACGATATTGGGGCCGGCGTGGTCCACCGGAACCTCGACCTCCGTCGATCGGTTCACCGGGATCTCGACATGGGACGCGTTGCCGCCGTCACGGCGGATCATCACGTCGACGGCGCCCGATTGCCCGGGATCCTCGACGCGAAAGGACAGTTTGGCGTTTCCACCGACGATGCCGAACCCCGGCGCCTTTTCGATGACCAACCGACGATCCCGCTCGTCCCGATGCCCCGCCAGCAACAGATGCAACGGCACACCCAATTCGGATTTTCCCGGAATATCGTGGACTTGACCGTCGGTGATCATCACAACCCCGGCCAGACGGCGCCGTGGCACATCGGCCAACACGCGATCAAGAGCGGAAAACAGCCTTGTCCCTTCGTCGCGACCGACCGGCGGACGATAATGTTCCACCCGTACCGTCAGATGCGGCAAGGCTTTGAAGCGTTCCATCAATTCACTCAAGGCCCGCTCGCTTTGCTGAGGACGATCGCCGACAGTCATGCTCGGGCTGTCGTCGACCATCACCACGGCGACATCATCCTGATCGGTCGCCTCCTCCTGCGTTAGACGCGGATTGGCCAAAGCCAGGAGAATGGCCGCCAGGGGAACCATGCGCCACCAGGCACGCAGACCGCCCTGCCAGCCCAAGGCCAACAGAACAAACCCGGCGACGCCGACGGACCACACCACCCAGAGGGGAACCACCGGTGAAAAGAGAAGATGAGCTAAACTCATCGTTTCAGCCGTTCCAAAATGGCGGGCAGATGAACCTGATCGGCCTTGTAACTGCCTGTCAGCGCATACATCACCAGATTGACGCCGAAACGGTAAGCCATTTCCCGCTGCTGCTCGCCACCCGGCACCACCGCGTACATCGGATCGCCCCGACGGTCGACCGCCCACGCCCCCGCCCAATCGTTGGCCCCGATGATCAGCGGAGACACATTGTCATTGGCGGGATCGCCGCCATCCTGCACATAAACCGGTGCGCCTTCGCTCCGTCCCGGCCATTCCCGCAACAGATAGAACGAACGGGTCAACACATGCTCCTCGGTCACCACAGCCAAAGGCGGTATGTCCAGCCCCTCCGCCAATCGTCGCATTTTTTCGGGACCATCATCGCCGCGATCCTGCGTATCGAACAGGATCAAGCCTCCATGGCGCATGAAGTCATTGACCTTTTCCCGCACGGCCGAGGGCAAAGGGCCTTGGGCGCCAGTGACCGGCCAATAGAGCAAAGGGAAGACCATCAAGGGATCGCGGGCGACATCCACACCGACGGGCTCTCCTAACGAAGCGGTGGTTCGCCGTTCCAGAACCTGCGACAATCCCAGCAATCCGGCCCGACTGCTGTCATCGACGCGCGCATCGCCGGTCAGGACATAGGCCAACCGGGTCTGCAGCGCCGCCTGCAGGTCGATGTCGATTCCCGTACCGGCCGATGCGTCGCGACCACCCGACATCGCCATCCCGAAAACCCCGATCGCGGCAAGAAGAATATGCGCGCGTCTCGGCCTCAACAGTCCGCGCAGACCCAACACCGCCACCAGATCAAGCAACAACAGACCCAGGACCGCCGCCAACAAAGCAGGTTGCAGGTCGCGCGCCACCGGCCTCGCGCCAAGAGACGTCACAGCCGTACCCACCGGCAAGACCAAAGGCATCAGCGGACCGACGGCAGAGGCCAGATTGATCGCCACACGGCCGCTTTCGTTCCCGTAATATCCTGGTGGATGGTGCGGCCCGATCGCTGTCACCGCCACCTTCGGCAAAAGCGCCTCGACCACGCCCCCAGGCATCTCCAATTGTCCGAAACCGTTCAGAACCTCGACGGGAGCCAAGGGGTGATCGGCAGCCCCCCCGCTGACCCCATGGGAAAGGTCCAGCAAACGCTGCAGCATCTGGGGAAACAAACCGGACATGCCGAGATTGCTCCATCCCGGTCCGACCGTCGTATGAATCAGCACCAGCCAGCCCCTGCCAAGAGGGGCTCCCGTGACCAGCGGCGTGCCGTCTTCCAGCCGCGCCCAAGTCCGATCATTGAGATCCGGTCCCGGTTCGGCCAAAATTTGCGTGGCGATTTTCAGATCATTCGGCACCGTCAATCCGCTGAAAGGACCGACCTCCGGCATCGGCGCCAGTGTCATCGGGCGGGTCCAACTCATTGCCCCGCCCAACATGCGTCCGCCGCCACGCAACCGCACCGGCAGTAAATCATCGGGATTTCGCGCCAGATTGGGGCCGGCCAACCGCAACAGCACGCCCCCTTGCTCCACCCACGCCTTCAAAGCCCGCGCGTCTTCCTCGCCCAAATTACCGAGATCGGGCAAGATCGCCAGCGACAAATCACGCTGCAACAAGTCCCGAACCTTCCCACGTCGCAACTCCGCCATCGAAGACAGAGCCCGATCGGCATAGAACAGATCGTCAAGCAAAGGCGACGCGCCGCCACCGCTTTCGTCAACCAGACCGACCGGCCGACGGCGCCACCGGTCGTCGAGCAGAACCACGCCCCCCGCCGTTGCTTCGTCTTCGATCTCAAGCCGAACAGCCCGATTGCGTAACTCGGTCGGCATCGGCAAGGCGATCTCCTTGTCCCCTTCCCCGGCCGCGAACCCAACCGTCTCGACAGCCAGTGTCCGACCGGCTTCGTCAACGCCCCGCACACGCATCATGGCCGGCGGTGCCGATGCCACGCGGCGCACCCGGGGCGTCAGATCCTTGGCGTCGAGTCGCGGCGGCGTCAGCAATTTAGCGGTCCCCCCCTCAGACGCCTTGATAACCTCCAGACCGCCAAAATGGTTCAGGCGGGCGACAAAGGCATCGGTTCTTTCGTCGCCCAAACCATCGGTCAGCCAGACCACCCGCATCGATGTCGTTTGGGACGCCTCATCCAAGGCCTTGGCGGCCGCCTCACGGTCGGTCGGCCAGGGATGCGGCTCCAGCGCCTGAATCATGGCTTGAACCTCGCCTGCGGGTAACAGGCGGCTTGCGCTGATGGGAGCGCCATCGGCAGGCGGCGCTGTCGGAAGCAACATAACCGGCTGCCCATTCCGCGCCGCCTCGCCCGCCAGCCGGTCCAAAGTGGCGCGCCGCTGCGGCCACAATTTGGCGGCAGCCCAGCCGTTATCGACAACCAGCAACAAGGGTGCGTTTCCCGGCGTCGGAAAAGCGCCAAGGATCGGATGGGCCGCGGCGGCAATCACCGTGGCCGCCAGAGCCAAGCGCAGCAGCAGCAACCACCAGGGCGTCCGCGCCACGGAGCGTTCCGCCGTCGACAATCCGATCAGCAGACGAAGCGCCGGAAACGATTGGCGCTTTGGCGCCGGCGGCGTGGCCCGCAGCAGCCACCACAACACGGGCAACCCGCCGAGCGCCGCCAACGCCCATGGTGTGACAAAGGATAGCGTGCTCAGCGATCCCATTGATTAGTGCCCCGCCAGGGCATTGTGGAGCGCGATCAAAACCTCCCGAGGTTCGGCGTCCGTGCCATGATCGAGAAAGCGCCAGCCCACGGCGCGGGTCATCGCCGCCAAGGCGGCCCGGTGGGCGCCGAGACGCGCTCCGTAAGCGTCCCGCAAAGCCTCGGCGCGCGGCACGACCAGATCACCTTCACCTTCCAGACCGGAAAACCGCACATGTCCTTGATAGGGCAAGGTGATCTCGGCGGGATCGAGCAGATGAATCAGAACGCCCCGCACACCGCTTTCCGACCATCGGCGCAACTGCGCCTCCAATGAGTCAAGCGGCATCAGAAAATCGGAGAATATCAGGACATGCGACTGGCGCGATACGGGAACATCCGGCAACCGGCCGTCACCGGCCGCGTCAAACATCGCGTCGGCCAGACGCGGCAACATCCCCCGGCCCGCGTTCGGCGCGTCTCGTCCCCCCAAAACCCCGACCCGTTCCCCGCCTTGCAACAAAACAGCGGCCGTCGTCAGGGCCAACAGGGCCGCCCGCTGCCGCTTTTCCGGCAGATCGGGCCGCGACCGCCAGCGCATCGAAGGTGACGAGTCGGGCCAGACCCATATCGTCTGCGCCGCCGCCCATTCGGTTTCCCGCACATAGAGGGGATCGGACTTGGCGGATTGGCGCCAATCGATGGCACCGGCCGGATCACCCGATTGATAGCGGCGAAACTGCCAAAAATTCTCACCCGGCCCGCTTTGCCGCCGCCCGTGAATTCCCTGCGTAACGCTGGCGGCCACGCGTCCTGAGGCAACCAGCAATGGCCGCAACGAAACCGCCAAGGCTTCGGCCTGCAGTTCAAGCTCGCGCGGGATCGGGGGCATCAGTGAACCGAGGCGCGCAGAGCGGCGATGACGTCGTTGATCCGGACCCCCTCGGCCCGAGCGGCGAATCCCAGGGCCATGCGATGCTGCAGGACGGATTGCGCCAACGCCTCCACATCGTCGGTCGAAGGCGTCATGCGTCCATTGATCAGCGCCCGCGCCCTTGCTGCCAGCATCAGGGCCTGCGCGGCCCTCGGCCCGGGTCCCCAGGAGACATGGCGGCGAACCATCTCGATTGGACTATCGTCCGGGCGTCCGGCCCGCACCAGGGCCAGAATGGCCGAGACCACGCTCTCGCCCACCGGCACGCGACGCACCAGTCTTTGCGCCGCCATCAACTCCTCGGCATCGAAGACACCCACCGGTTTTTCTTCGTCGGGCCCGGTGGTGGCGATCAACATGCGCCGCTCGGCCTCCAGATCCGGGTAGTCGACGTCAATTTGCATGAGAAACCGGTCCAGTTGCGCTTCCGGCAACGGATAGGTCCCTTCCTGCTCCAAAGGATTTTGCGTCGCCAGTACATGAAAAGGCTGTGGCAGTTCGTAGTAATGTCCGGCGATACTGACTCTGTGCTCCTGCATGGCTTGCAACAACGCCGACTGGGTTCGCGGACTGGCGCGATTGATTTCGTCGGCCATCAGCAACTGGCCGAACACTGGTCCTTTGATGAATCGGAACGATCGCGCCCCGTTTTCCGCCTCTTCCAGGACCTCTGATCCCAGGATATCGGCCGGCATCAGGTCCGGCGTGAATTGCACGCGCTTGGCGTCAAGACCGAAAACGACGCCCAGAGTCTGAACGAGACGCGTCTTGGCCAGACCGGGCACGCCGACCAACAAAGCATGACCCCCGGCCAGGAGCGTGATAATACTATCGTCTATGACTTTGGGTTGACCGAAGATGACGCGGCCGATGACATCACGCGCTTGTGCCAGGCGACTATTGAGCCTTTCCACCTCACGCACCACTTGAGACGTAGACTCTTCTGTCGGCTCCGGGGAAGGGGTCCCCGTCAGGGATTGAGATATGGACGTCACAGAGATCACTCCGGAGTGGGCTTAAGCAAAATGGTCATGGCATGAAGCAAAACCAAGCGATCATCGACATTCCGGTCGAGGACGCCGCAACGGGCAGGATCAACCGCGGACGCTTCGAGATGGCAATCGCCCGCGACGGCAAATGGTTCTATCATGGCACACCGATTCCCCGCAAAGAGATGGTGTGCCTGTTCGCCTCGACCCTGACACGCCGCGCCGACGGATCCTACTGGCTGATCACCCCGAGCGAAGAAGGTCAGATCGAGGTCGAAGACGTTCCGTTCCTTGCCGTCGAGATGTTTACCTGTGGATCCGGTCGTGACGCGGTCTTCAGTTTTCGAACAAATGTCGACGAGATCGTTACCTTGGACCATGATCATTCTTTGAGGATTGTCTGCAATAAAGATGGAGCGCCTCCCTATCTCACGGTTCGCGAAGGACTTGAAGCCAGGCTGACCCGTTCGGTCTATTATGAGCTGGTGGCATTGGGCCTGGAAGAAACGATCGACGGGGAGCATTTGTACGGCGTATGGAGCAAAGGAATTTTCTTTCCTCTCGGACGGCTCGAGACCGTCGTTTGACCCGTGATGCCATCGCGCGTGCTTTGAAAGCGCCACCGAAGCGATCCGATCGCTCCGATGCCGCGACGTCGCTGCGATTGAGCAAGGCAACCGGCGCGCCGCCGCAACCGGCGCCATCCCCGTTGGTTCCTGCGGCGGTCCTGGTCCCCTTGGTTCAACGCGAGGACGGCTTGACCGTGCTGCTGACCCAACGAACCGCCCATTTGGCCAACCATGGCGGCCAGATCAGCTTTCCCGGCGGACGCATCGAGCCGACCGATCCCGACTCGACCGCCGCGGCTCTCCGCGAAACCAAGGAAGAGATCGGCCTGCCGCCCGACGCCATCGATGTCCTTGGCCAGCTTGACGATTATGTCACGGGAACGGGATTCAAGGTGGTCCCGGTGGTCGGCCTGATCCATCCGCCTTTCACGCTCGTGCCCGACAGCTTCGAAGTTGATGACATCTTCGAAGTCCCCTTGGCCTTCATCCTCGATCCCGGCAACCATCAACGTCATTCCCGCGTCACACCGGCCGGTGAAACGCGGTACTTCCATGCCATTCCGTTCGGCGAGCGCTACATCTGGGGCGCCACCGCCGCGATGTTGGTCAATCTTTACGAAGTCCTGTCCCAATGATCCGAATTCTGATCGAATATGTCTTGCCGCTTCTCCTGCCGACGGCGCTTTGGCTGGCGTGGTTGACCTGGGCGCAGCAACGGGCGCGCCGTGCCGGACGGCAAGGTCCCGAGTGGCAAAATGTCCCGATCAGTTGGCTATTGGCCGCCGGTTTCCTTTTGGCCATGCTGATTGCCGTCGGCGGCACCTTGCACACCGGCTATGCCACCGGCAGCTATCACCCGGCCGGAGTCGATGAGAAAGGACAGTTGATTCCCGGCGGATTTCGGTGAGCAGGTCCTCATGAGTTCCATCGCGCCCGATGATCTTCCCACCAACGCGCCGGTCGGCCAATTGCCGCCACAGGACTGGATGCAGGCCGAATCGACCCGGGCTGTCATCGCCGCTTTGACGGCGCGGGGCTCGGAAGTCCGTTTCGTTGGCGGATGCGTCCGCGACGCGGTGCTGCGTCGCCCTATCCGCGATATCGATATTGCCACCCATGACCCACCGGAACAGGTGATGATTTTGTTGGAAGAGGCCGGCATCAAGGCCATTCCGACCGGCATCGCTCATGGCACGGTCACGGCGGTCACCGGCAAGACGCATTTCGAAATCACCACTTTGCGCTGTGACGTCGAAAGCTTCGGGCGCCATGCCCGGGTGGAGTTCACCGACGATTGGACGGTGGACGCCGCCAGGCGG
>DATNIV010000035.1:0-2790 GCA_035604255.1 Telmatospirillum sp.
AAAAATGTGTTCGTCTATCTCACGCTGGGCGAGGTGATGAATTCGGGCAGGGCGGACTTCGCGGCCAATATCGGTTCGCCGGCTCCGCAGGCAGGAAAATCGCAATTTGGCGGCTTTAACGGTGTCAGCGTCCAGTTCTGATCTCGAGTTCTGAGCCTGGCTCATTCGGCCGTTCGCGTCCCTGGATATCAGCCGGAAGCGAACGGCCGAAGTATCTCAAATCATGCTTGCCGCCTGTGTCGCGCCACATGTTTTCAGAGGCTGAGAGGAGACAAGGGATGTCTTTTATTAATAACCTTCGAATTTCCGCGCGATTGGTTATTGGCTTCGCTGTCGTGTTGGCTTTTACCGTCATCGTTGGTGCGGTTGGGATCAGCAGCGCCACCAAGCTGGCGGACATCACGGTCGACTTTCACGATCATCTTTTCACCGTCGCCGATAACGTGGGGAAAGCTAGGGCCGCTTTCTTAAGTCTGCGCATGGCGTCCCGCGATCTGGTCTTGGCCGAAACTCCCGAAGATGTCGCCAAGATTGAGCTTGCGATCGAGCAGGACGAAAAAGCGTATATCAATTTCTTGGAGGCAGCCAAAGCCGCCTCTCTTGGCGACACAGCGGATTTCGACCAGTCCGTTGCCGCCTATTCCAGTTACAAGGACATGGTTGCCGCGATCGCCACCAAGGCCAAATACGGCAATCACGATGGGGCTTTGGCGCTCCTGCGGCGAAACGGCACGGAGCTTGCGGCCAGCAATGCCGGCAAGAACCAAGCCTTTGACGATTCGGTTGGGAAGAAGGCTGCCGTCTTCATCAATAGCGCCGAAGCGACAAGCGCCCGGGTTCGGTGGCTTGGAGTGAGCCTGTTGCTCACGGCTTCGATCATTGGCGTCTTGGTTGGAGTCGTCACCTCCCGCTCGATTACCAGGCCAATTCGCGACGTGAAGGCTTGTATGGAGGCTTTGACGGCTGGGGCCATGGACGTCGACGTGCCGGGAACCGAGAGAGGCGACGAGGCTGGCGAAATGGCCAAGGCCGTGCTGGTCTTCAAAGAAAATGCCATCGAACGCAGCCGCCTGGCGGATCGCGAACGCGCCGAGGCGGTCGCTCGTGATGTCCGTCAAGGCAAGATCGATACTGCGACGCGGCGTTTCGACGCCACCATCGGCGCCATGTTGATCAGGATCAAGGCGGCGGCGGAGAATCTGCATCTGTCCGCGAATGCCTTGTCGATCAATGCCGAGCAGACCCTGCGGCGGAGCACGGCCGTGGTCGCGGCAACCGACCAGGCGACGGCCAATGTCGAGACCGTGTCGGGGGCCAGCGCCGCTTTGACGTCGTCAATCCACGAAATATCGCGCCGGATGCAGCAATCGGCCGGTATCACGACGATGGCGGCCACGGACGCACTGGCGGCCACCCGGCGGATCGACGGATTGGTCAACGCGGTACAGAAGATCGGCGACGTCGTCCATCTGATCAACGGCATCGCTGCGCAAACCAATCTCCTGGCCCTCAACGCCACGATCGAGAGTGCCAGGGCCGGCGACGCGGGCAAGGGATTTGCCGTCGTGGCCAATGAGGTCAAACATCTCGCCGGACAGACCGGCCGGGCGACCGATGAGATCGCCCAGCAGATCGCGGCAGTTCAGGCGGAGACCCGCTCGGCGGTTGGGGCCATCGGCGGCATTTCGGGCACCATTACTCAGATCGACGAACTTGCGACGACCATCGCCAGTGCCGTGGAGGAGCAGGGGACTGCAACGGACGAGATTGCACGGAATGTCGCACAGGCTTCGCAGGGTACCCGAGACGTCGCCAACAATATCGCCGAGGTGGCCGCAGCTGCGGCCGAGACGGGGCGGATGGCGCAAGTCGTGTTCCGATCGGCCGACGACGTGCTGTCCGAAAGCGCCATGTTGGGAAAAGAGGTCGAGGGTTTTCTCGATGAGGTGCGCGATGCTTGATGTGCGTGAACGCCGTCTTCTGAATTGCCTCGCTTGTGGCAGGAATGATGGCGTTTGCATGAATGATGGGGATCGGGCGCCGAATCCGCGTTGCCGAGCGCGGGCATGGCGGTAGAATTGGAGCGGCAACGTCAGCACGACCGAGGAGAATTTTCCATGAGGCGCTTTCTGGCCGGCTGTTCCCTGATCCTGCTGCTGGCGGCCTGTCAGCCGGTTCTCCGTGCCGATGTGACGCGCTTCTACAGTTTGCCTCCGCCGCCCACCGGCCAAAGTTTCGCCATCGCGCCGGATGCCGGGCAATCCGGCGATTTGGAATTCCAGCGTTATGCCCTTCTGATGAGCAACGCCTTGCAATCCAAAGGTTTTGTCTTGGCGGCGCCACAGGGGGCTGCGGCCGATCTGGTGGCGGTGCTGCATTATGGCAATATCGGCAGCCACACCGAAATCTATTCCGAGCCGGCGCCGGCTTGGGGGCGTCCGGGCGGGTGGGGGTGGCGCGGTTATCCGCCGGAGATCAACAGCTATACCGTTTATTCCCTGTTCGTCGATCTGGCGCTTTTCGACGGCCCGGCGTGGCGTGCCGGGGAAAGACGCATGTTGTTCCAGGCGCGAGCGCTGGGCGACAGTGGTGTTCGTGACGTGAACAGCGCCATGCCGTCTCTGGTCAGGGCGCTGTTGTCGGACTTTCCCGGTGCCAACGGCCTGACCGTTCGCGTCTCCGTCCCACTCGACGAGACTCCATGATGGGGCGGTGTTGTGGGCGAGGCTTCTTGCTTGTCCTGGTGATGCTTGCCGGATCCGACGTCGCGCAGGCGTCCGATGTGGTGGC
>DATNIV010000036.1:0-9031 GCA_035604255.1 Telmatospirillum sp.
TGTCCCGCAATCTGCAGATTGCCACGGCAGCGGTCGATTCGGTCGGTATGTGTATTTTCATCGCCTTTCCGGCTCTCGATATTCCCGATTGCCTCACCTCGCTGATTGACATGATCAATGCCCGCTATGGCTTGGCCTTGACCGGCGATGATGTGGTTAGTCTGGGCAAGACGGTGTTGAAGACGGAACGCAAATTCAACATCGAGGCGGGCTTCAACAAAGAACATGACCGGTTACCCGAATTCTTCAGCTTGGAACCCATCGCGCCGCATGACGCCTTGTGGGATTTCTCTGGGGAAGAGATCGACGCCTTCTGGGATTTCTAGCACCCACTTGACGTCGGTGTGGTCTTGCGGACCGAAGCTCCCGACAATCTCGGGACCTTCGGTCCATCACCTGAGAGCGGAGGGCGCCCTTGCAGATCACGGTTAAGCTTTTCGCGTCATTTCGGGTCGGGCGGTTTTTGCAGGCGAACAAGGAGTTTCCGTCCGGTAGCCGTGTCGCCGATGTCGTGGCGGCGTTGGATATTGCCGCCCCGGATATCGGCATTGTCATGCTCGACAGCCGGATGGCGACAGCGGACGCCCTGCTGCACGATGGCGCCAAATTGGCTTTGTTTCCCTTGTTGGGAGGCGGTTGACGGTGAAAACCTTGGAGGATTTCCTGGCCGAGGGGGCGAAAGGGGATTTGCTGCCCTGGGCGGTGCAGGCCGCAGCGGTGGAGCGATTCCAGCGTTCCTGTCGTCACGTCGAGGAGACGGCGCTTGGCCTCGGTCTTTTGCCTGCTCGCTATCAGCGTAATCGCAAAACCATTTCGATCGAACAACAGCGAACGCTGCTGCAAAGCCAGGTCGCGGTGATCGGCTGCGGTGGTTTGGGCGGTTATGTCATCGAACAATTGGCGCGTCTTGGCGTGGGAACGCTCGTCGCCGTCGATCCCGATGTGTTCGAAGAGCACAATCTGAACCGCCAAATCCTGTCCTCTATGGCGGCGATCGGCCGGCCTAAGGTCCTGATGGCCGAGGAACGGGTGGCGGCGATCAATCCCGCGGTGACGCTGGTGCCGCTTTGCGACCGGTTTGAAGCGTCGAACGTGCGACCTTATCTCGAAAAATGCCAAGTCGTCGTCGATGCCGTCGACACCGTCTCGGTGCGTCTGGCGATTTCCGACGTCTGTGAGCAAATTGGCGTTCCGTTGGTCCATGGCGCCATTGCCGGCTGGTATGGGCAAATCACCACCGAATATTCCGGTGATCGCGCTCTGCGCGCCCTTTACCAGCATGCGTCCGGAGATCGCGGGGAGGAACGGAGCCTCGGCAATCCTTCCTTTACGCCGGCAGTGGTTGCTTCACTGCAGAGTGTCGAAGTCTGCAAGATATTGATTGGTGTCGGAACGTCGCTTCGGCATAGGGTGCTCACGCTCGATTTGCTCGACATGAATTTTGAGGAAATCAGCCTTCCACATTGAGGGGGTAGCCCCATGACGACAATCGGACGGGCGGCGTCGTTCGCTTCGGATCCGAAGCAGGTTGCCGCCGAACTGCATGCCGCCTTGGCCCGATCCGATCTTTCTCTTGTGGTGGTCTTCGCATCGGCCGATCGCGATTTGTCGGCTCTGGCGGCCGCGTTGAAAGTGGCGTTCGGCACGATTCCCGTGGTCGGTTGCAGCACCGCCGGAGAAATAGCTCCATCCGGTTATGAGCGTGATTGTGTTGCGGCGTTCGCCTTGTCGGCGCCGGAATTCGGTGCCGCGTCCATCCTGATTCGGGGGATTCGCTCCATGACCCTCGGCCGAGGGCAGGACGTGGTCCGCCGAGCGATGCAATCGCTGCAGCGACGCGCGCCCTGGGCGAGCCCCGACCATATCTTTGGCTTCATGCTGATCGATGGCCTGAGTGGATGCGAAGAAAGCGTGGTGAGTTCGCTTTCGGCGAGCTTGGGACAAATTCCATTGGCCGGCGGTTCGGCGGGGGACAGCTTACGGTTCCAGCGAACGAGCCTGTTCCATGGAGGATTGGCTCATGAGGACTGCGGCCTGCTCGTCCTGGTGGCGACGGCTTTGCCCTTTCGTGTTTTCAAGACGGAACATTTTGTTGCCGGCAATGAGAAAATGGTGGTGACCGAAGCCGATCCGGCAAGCCGCCGCGTTCTCGAAATCAATGCCGAATCCGCCGCTTCCGAATATGCCCGAATCGTCGGTCTGGATGTGAGGGAACTGACGCCCTCTGTTTTCGCCAATCATCCGATGGTGGTCAGGGTGAGTGGCGAGAATTTTGTCCGCTCGATCCAGAAAGTGAACGAAGACGGCAGCCTGACGTTTTATTGCGCCATTGACCAGGGCATCGTTCTGACCGTGGCCGAAGGTGTCGATTTCGCTGAAAATTTGGCCAAGCTGTTCGAGTCGCTTCGGCACGATCTCGGAGAGCCTGGGCTGGTGATCGGATTTGACTGTATCCTGCGTCGGTTGGAGATGGAGAAAAAAGGCATCGGCGGACATGTCGGGAGAATGATGGCGATCAACAATGTGATCGGCTTCGCCACTTATGGCGAGCAGTATCAGGCCATGCATGTCAATCAGACCTTTACCGGCGTCGCCATTGGCGCGAGTGCGGCGTCATGAGCGATCGCGCAGAGCATCCCGACCTGATTCGGTTGGAACGCGAGAACGCCAAGTTGCGGAAGGTCAACAAGGTCCTGATCGATCGGGTCGAACGCAGCATGGACCATCAAGGCAACGCCTTTTCGCTGTTTCAGACCGCCATTGTTTTGGAAGGCAAGGTGCGTGAGCGGACATTGGCGCTTCTCAATGCACTGACCAATTTGGAAACGGCCAAGGAGTCCGCCGAGACGGCTCGCCGTTTTTTGCTTGAGGCGATTGAAAGCATCAGCGAAGGATTTCTCCTGTGCGATGCCGATGATCAGGTCATTCTGACCAACAAAAAATATCACACCATGTTTCCGAGCGACGGCGCTCCCTTCCTATCCCCATGCAAATTCGAGGCGATGCTGCGAGTGGTTGTCGCTTCTGGAATTATTGCCGATGCGGAGACGGATCCGGATGGTTGGGTGACGCGGCGTCTCGAAAGTCATGCCAATCCGGGCGAACCGTTCATTCTGCGGACGCGGGAGGGGGGCTGGCTTCAGATCAGCGAACGACGGACCCGCGATGGGGGGTGTGTCAGTCTTTATACCGATATTACCGAAATCAAGGTTAGCGAGGAACGGCGGCGGGAGCGTGAACTGGCGGAAAAGTCCGCTCTTTTGCAGTCCACCCTTGATAATCTGGCGCAAGGCGTTTCCGTTTTCGATGCGCGTGGATGTCTTGTCGCCTGGAATCCGCGCTTTGCGGAATTGTTGGCAATACCGCCGGATTTGCTGCGGCTGGGCACGATGGCGGATCGTTTGGTGCCGCCAGAAATCATGGGGCCAGCCGGGACCGATGGCGTGCTTTTGGCGGAACATGCGACGTCTCTCGGACGTCTGCTCGAACTGCGCCGCAACCAGATGCCGGATGGCGGCGTCGTCATCACCTACACCGATATTACCGAGCAGCGGCTTGCGGCCGAACAACTGCGCGAAGCCAAGGAAGGATTGGAACGCCGAGTCGAGGAAAGAACCAGCGAACTGCGCGAAGCCAATCTGTCAAAGACTCGCTTTCTTGCCGCGGCAAGCCATGACCTGTTGCAGCCGTTGAGCGCGGCGCGCGTGTTCACCTCCGTTCTGACCGAGCGTCGGCTGTCGCCGGCCAATCAATCCTTGGTGCGAAACGCCTTGGTATCGATGGACTCGGTCGACGAAATTTTGACGGCCCTGCTGGAAATCTCCAAATTGGACGCGAATGTGCAGCCGGTTAACGTCAGCGACTTCGATCTGTCCAATTTATTCGCCCATCTTGCGGCTGAGTTCGAAATGATGGCGACACGCAACAATCTGCGGCTGCGCATTGTTCCCAGTTCGGTGCCGGTGCGGAGCGATCCGCAGTTGTTAGGCCGGATTCTCCGTAATTATATTGGGAACGCCATGCGCTACACGGAGGCCGGCGGGCGGATCCTGCTGGGATGCCGCCGATGCGGTGACAAGCTTCTCATCGGCGTCTGGGATACCGGCATTGGCGTGCCGGCCGATAAGCTGGAGGAAATATTCCAAGAGTTCCGGCGGCTGAGCAACAGTGCCCAGCGAAGCGAGCGAGGCATGGGGCTGGGGTTGGCCATTGTGCAGAGGATTGCGCGAACGCTCGACCATCCTCTGGTGGTGCGCTCGCAACCGGGGCGGGGAAGCTTGTTCGGAATCGAACTTCCCAGAGCGTCTCGTCTGCCGCCCGCGACACCGCCTGCCATCGTTGCCGGTCATGGGGTTGCTAGACTGGACGGGGTTTTGGTGGCGATGATCGACAATGACGCCGCCGTTTTGGCGAGCATGCATCTCTTGCTGGAAGGTTGGGGCGGGGAGATCCTCCCGGTGACCTCCGGGCGGCAAGCCCTGGATGCCATCGCCGGCAGGGGGAGATCTCCCGATCTGATTATTGCCGATTACTATCTGGATGACGGAGAAGTCGGCTTGGATGTCATCTCCGCCATCCGCTCTCGGCACGGAGCCGCCATTCCCGGCGTGGTGATCACGGCCGACTACTCCGCCGAACTCCAGCGTCGGGTTGAACAGGCGGGGTGTCATCTGCTCAACAAACCCTTGCGCCGAGCCAAACTACGCTCGCTGCTGGCCTTTCTTTTACAAAAGGAGCCCGGGTAATACCAACCTGCGATGAGCTTGACTCATTGCAGGTTGGTCTGGCGCATTGCGCGCCCGCGCCATCGTTGGCGCGTAGCCAAGGGATACGGGAGGTATCCCGCCCGGCGCAGGAGGGGGGCTGATCGGCTCCGATCAGCACCGGTTGGTATAACCTGTCTTTCTCTATCAGCGATTCAGCATCTTGCCGGCTTGCAAGACGGCCTGCGTGCGGCTGGTGACCTGCAATTTGTGGAGGATCGCCGAGACATGCGCTTTCACTGTACTTTCGGTGATGTTCATTTCATAAGCGATCACCTTGTTGGGGCGCCCAAGCACCAACATTTCCAGCACTTTGCGTTGTTGTGACGTCAGCGTGGCGTAGCCTTGTCGGAACGCATCGTCATTGTCGCGATAAGGTGATGCTGCGCCGCGTTCGCCGAGAGAAAACGGTACGAAGATTTCTCCGGAGAGGACGGTTTGGATCGCCGAGGCCATATGCTCCCGGTCCATCGATTTGGGAACGAATCCCGATGCGCCCAGGCTCAGCGCCTGGCGGACGGACTCGCGGCTCTCATCGGCCGATACCACCACGACAGGAGCCGTCGGAACCTGATTGCGCAAAGCGATCAATCCGTTAAATCCGTTCATGCCCGGCATGTCGATGTCGAGCAGAATCAAATCCTGGTCGTGATCTTTGGCCGCCGCCATGACTTCGTCAAAGGAACTGGCCTCGACGATGGTGTGATTGGGAAGAGTGCCGGCCACCACATGGCGAAGCGCTTCGCGAAACATCGGATGATCGTCGGCGATCAGTATATGGCCGATCGTTTCCATTTGCTTAACCCAGGTTACGTCTGACAGACCAAGCTGTTCACCCTGTTCCACCATTGCCGGAGAATTTCCATCCGCGGCGCCAGCATTTCTCCAGCGTCGCCAATGATCTCGTCCCATTGCGGTTTGTGGCGCGTCGCCAGCGTGGTCAATACGGGAATGCCCTTGCTGATCGCCTCGAAGGTCTCCGGGAGCAATCCCTTGCCTTCACATTCGGCTTTGGCGAATTTGCTGATCACCAGCAACGCCACGCCTTGTTCGATTTCGCGGCGCAAAACCTGACTTGCCGCGGCAAGTCCGGCGGGGTCGACACAACAGGCATCCGATCCGACGCCGAGGTTCTGCGAAATACTGAAGGCCGAACCGGTTCGGATATCGATCAATTCCATGCGATTGTGGTGGCTGCTCGTTTTGACGCTTTTCTGCGCCAAACCGCCAACGTCCCATCCCTCCGCACGTAAGGCCGAGACGAAGTCCATCAGCAACTCCTCGGAGCCATCCGCTCTTTCATGCAGAATGACGCCGATCGGCGGAAGCTCGTCCGTGCTGCTCATGGCAAGAGCGGATGAGGCTGGGGCTTCGGGCGGATCAAGATCATGGCGGTCTCCTGGGAAAATCTGCGGGCTGAGGGAGAAGGCGCTTTTTTCTAAGGGTATTATCTTCGGGTGTGGAGACAAAGAGGGGAGCTTGATTTTCGTACTAAAGTCCTATCCAGCTCTTGGATCCAACGCGTCCTGGAGGCCGTCACCCAAGAGATTGAACGCCAATACCGTGAGAAAGATCAGGGCCCCTGGCCATAGCGCCAGGGCCGGCGCGTTATAGAGCTGGTCCAAGGCATTGGACAGCATATTGCCCCAGCTCGGCATCGGCGGCTGGATGCCGAGCCCGAGGAAAGACAGGGCGCTTTCCAGCAAGATGATATTGCCGATCGACAATGTCGTGGCCACGATCACCGGTTGGGCGACGTTGGGAAGAATATGCCGCGTCATGATATGACACGGGCCGGCACCCAAGGCTTCGGCGGCGCGGATGAAGTCCTGCACTTTGATGGAAAGGGTGGCTGCGCGGACCAGACGCGCCACCGTTGTCCATCCGACCAGGCCTATGATGATGATGATGCGGATCAAGCCCGCTCCCTCCGAGCGAAAGAGCTCGGTGGACAATCCCAGCTTGGCCGGATCGACGGCGCCGAGGACGATCAACACCGGCAAAAGAGGAAGCGCGATCACCCCGTCGGTCAGGCGCATCAAGATGGCATCGGTCGCGCCTCCCAGATAGCCGGCGGTCAATCCGATCGCAGTACCGAACAGCGCGGCAACCAGGGCGGTCAACAGTCCGACCATCAGCGAGATTTGTCCGCCGCGCAGCAGGCGGACCAGAAGGTCGCGGCCGATGTCGTCGGTGCCCAAGGGATGAGCCGCCGACGGCGGAGCCAGTTGCGCCATGATGTCGAGCGATTGGGCATCGACCCCCAAATGCCGTTCAACCCAGGCGGCGGCGCTGGTGGCGAGAATGAGCAGCAAGAGAAGAGTCAAGCCGACGCGCGCCGAAGGACGGGAAAGCGGGGCTCTCATCGGTCGCCAATCCTGGGGTCGAGCAACCCATAGGCGCAGTCGGCAAGCAGGCTGCCGCTCAGCGTGAGGCCGGTCGCCAGCATCAGCCCGGCGAGAGCCAGATTGTAGTCGGCGCCCGTGACGGCGTCATAAATCAATTTCCCCATGCCGGGATAGGCGAACACCGTTTCGGTGACGACGATGCCGGAGAACAATGTGCCGAGGTCGAGCGACAAGATGGTGATCACGGGGATCAAGGCGTTTCTCATAGCGTGTCGCAGCACCACCTGTGGCCAGGATAAGCCCTTGGCGCGCGCCGTGCGAATCCAGTCCTGCCGAAGCACGGCAATCATCGACGCGCGCATATAGCGCATGTAATGGCCGAATCCGGCGACCGCCAAGGCCAGGACGGGAAGCGCCAAATGTCGCAACCGATCGATGCCGCCGCCACCGCCCACGGTTTCGACGCCGGACGCGGGAAGCCAGGAAAGGCCGACGGCAAATATGATGATGAACACCAAGCCGATCCAGAAGACCGGCAATGAAATAGCGGCAAAGGCGGCGATGTTGAACACATGGTCGAGCGCGCGGCCTTGACGGAGCGCCGCGAGCACGCCAACCGGCAGGGCGATCAACAAGGCCAGGGACAAAGCGCAGGTCATCAGTGCCAGGCTGTTGGTCAGCGGTGAGATCAATGTGCTGGTGACCGACTGCGCGGATAGCCGCGAATAGCCGAGATCACCTTCGAGCGCCGCGCCGAGCCAATGTCCATAACGCAGGGTCCAAGGGCGGTCGATTCCGTAAAGGGCTTTCAAGCGGGCGACGTCCTCCGGCGTCATGCTGGGCGAGCCGGCGGCCATCAGGCTGATGGGATCTCCCGGCATCAGCGAAATCAGCCCATAAATCAGAAAGGACATGACCAAAAGGGTCAGGAGCGATTGGACGAGGCGTAGGGAGACATGACGGAGCATGAGGCGTTATTTTTCGATGCGCCAGTTTTCGACCCAGAGCGTGGTCGGATATTGATGACCTGTCGGCTCAACGCCTTTCAACCATTTGGGCAGGACGAAGGGAACGGCATGGAAGGTGAGCGGCAGGGCGGGAAGGTCCTCGGCGTAGAGCGCCTGTAACTGATACCACAGGCTACGCCGCCTTTCCTTGTCCAACTCGCCTTCGATGGCATCGAGCAGGCGGTCCATCTCCGGATTCTTGTAGCCGCCGGTGTTCTGACCGGCGAAATTATTGGCCTGCACTGGCGCCATGTCGGACGCCAAGGTGGTGCGTGGCAGGCTTTCCGGAAAAGAACTCCAAGCGAACAGGGCAAGCGATGGGAAGGCGTGCTTGAGGACCGTATCGCCAAAGAAGGTGCGCGCCGGCTGGTTTCGCAAGGTGACCTCGATACCTAAGCGCTTCCAGGCTTGTTGGGCGATCAATTCGATCGCCTCGCGGCTGCGATTGCCGGCGGTGGTCATCAGTTCGACGGCCAGTTTGTCGCCCTTCGCATTACGGCGGACTCCGTCCGAACCAATGGTCCAACCTGCCGCATCAAGCAATTCCGCTGCCTTTTTCGGGTCGAAGGCATAGGTTTTGATGTTGGGATCGGCGCACCAATCCATCGCGCTGACGTCGCTATTGGCAATCGGCTGTTTGCCCTGGGAAATCTGCTGAATCAATGTCTGGCGATCGAGGCCGTAGAGCAACGCTTGGCGCACGCGTTTGTCGGCGAGGATCGGATTTTCGACATTCGCCGTGATCTGCTCATAGAACAGTTCCGGCTTATAGGTCACCACCCATTCGGGACGTTGGCGGCGTTCGAAGGCGATCGCGCCATCGACGGTCATACCCAGTTCGCCGGCCACCATGTCGATGTCGCCCGACAGCAGATTGGCTTCCAGGGCCGGGGTCGTTTCGATGACTTTAACG
>DATNIV010000037.1:0-5222 GCA_035604255.1 Telmatospirillum sp.
AGATGGCAGAGGGTCTTGGCGAAGGACGTCGACAAATCGGCGTCACCGCCGTCTTCCGGCTGGGAAATCGGCTTGACGAAACCGACGTTGATGCCGTCGCGTTGCAAGGCGCGGACCAGGCCGAGCGCCATCGACGTCAGCCCCACGTCTTGCGCCATCGGAGCCAGGAAAAAAGACCGCTGATTGGAAATCTGACCCATATCACTTACTCCCCCGGCTGGGGTTTCCCCTCCGGGCGTTTTAAGATTTGTCTCTGAACGTCGGATCGGGGCATGTGCCGTCCCGACCCCTCTCGCACGAAGGGCGATGACTTCCGTCATCGCCCTTGATCGGTTCTCAGTGTCCGCCGCAACAGCCGGACGAACTGCCCAGTCCGGCCAGTTCGGCCGCATCGCGCGCGATCATCCATTCCTCGTTGGTCGGGATCACCACGGCCGTCGGACCGGCCCCCTTGCTGATCACACCCGATTTGCCGCGAATGGTCGCGTCATTGGCCGCCGCATCCAACTCAATGCCGAAGACGCGGAGACGTTCGATGGTCAACCGGCGAATCGTCGACGAGTTCTCGCCGATACCGCCGGTGAAGGCCACCGCGTCGAGACGCGGCAAAGAGGTGGCGAGACCTCCGATATGACGGGCCAGACGATGCACGAAAACGTCGAGAGCCTTTTGCGCCCCGTCATGCCCCTCGGCCGCGGCGGATTCGATCGCGCGCATGTCGTTGGACAGTTCGGAGATGCCGAGAAGGCCGCTCTTCTTGTTGAGCACATTGTCCATCTCGTCGATGCTCCAACCGGCATTGCGGGCCAGATGGATCAAAGCGCCCGGATCGACGTCGCCGGACCGGGTGCCCATGACCAGACCCTCAAGCGGCGTCATGCCCATGGTGGTGTCGACGCTCGCACCATTGAGCACGGCCGTGGCGGAACCGCCGTTGCCCAGATGCGCGATGACCAGACCGTGGTTCTTGGGATCGAGCTTGAGCAGGCGCACCGCCTCTTCCGCGACAAAACGGTGACTGGTGCCATGGAAGCCGTAACGGCGAACGCCATATTCGCGATAAAGCGCCATCGGCAACGCATAGAGATAGGCGGCCGGCGGCATGGTCTGATGGAAGGCGGTGTCGAACACCACCACCTGCGGAATCTCCGGCATCTTGGCCAGAGCGGTGCGGATGCCCAGAATGTTGGCCGGATTGTGCAAAGGCGCCAGGTTGCTGTGGGTTTCGATTTTGGACAGGATGGCCTGATTGACCACCACCGAAGCTTTGAAATCCTCGGCGCCATGCACCATGCGATGACCGACGGCCTTCACCGAAGCCAGCCAATTTTTCTCGGCGAGAATACGCAGCAGCACGTCGAGAGCCGCGGCATGACCTCCGCCGTTCAACATCTCGGTGTTCTTTTCCTCGCCGATCTTGGCGGTGATACGGGCATCCGACTCGTCCAAACATTCGGCCAGACCGGACATCAGCGGCGTCATCTCGCCGGCAGGAAACAGAGCGAACTTCAAGGACGAACTGCCGCAATTGATCACAAGGACCAAGGAACTATTCTTTGTCATGACTTATCCCAAATTATTCATCGAAAGGGAGGGTGCACCGCAAACCCTCATTTCTCACGCCGGCCCCGTCGACCGGTGTGAGAAATGAGGGTGTCATCAGGTCACCAATAGCCCGCGTGACGAAAACAAACCTCTGGCCTGCCGCATCTGTTCCGCGCTCGGCGTTGGGGTCAGGGCCAAAGGATAAGTCATCCCCAGGCTCTCCCATTTGTGCGCCCCCATTTGGTGGAATGGTAAAACTTCGACTCGCTCCACCGCCGAGCCGAGAGACAACACAAAATCAACGAGACTAATTATATCTGTATCATTATCAGTGATGCCTGGAACCAGAACATAACGAATCCATATCTTCTTGCCAAGCCGAACCAAGCGCCGGGCAAAATCGAGAGTCGGCTGTAACGGTTGACCGGTTAAGGCGAGATATTTCGCCGGATCCATCTGCTTGATATCGAGCAGCACCAAATCGACCGGATCGAACCAGTCGTCGGCGACGTTCGCCGCCAGAAACCCTTGCGTATCAAGCGCCGTGTGCAGACCCAATTCCGTTTTGATTTTGGCGAACAAGGCGCCGACGAAGGGAGCCTGCATCAAGGGTTCACCGCCGGAAATCGTCACCCCGCCGGCAATCCGCAAAAATCCGGCATAGGGCCGAACCTCGTCCATCGCCTGATCGAGGCTCACCGGACGGCCGTTGTGCAGCTTCCAGCTATCGGGATTGTGACAGTACTGGCAGCGGAATTGACATCCGGACACGAAAAAGACGAAGCGCATGCCCGGCCCGTCGACCGCCGCCCCCGATTCCACCGAGTGCAAAAAGCCCGTGGGTGAGTCGGAAGAGGCGGCGGTCATGGCTTTCAGTTCCTCAAAATAGGACGTTTCCCTCTCCCACGAGGGGAGAGGGACTTGACGCCTCGCCCGTTTTGCGTCCTTCAATCTCGTCGATCTTACACTTTTTCGTGGAACGTCCGGCTGATCACGTCAAGCTGCTGTTCGCGGGACAATTTGACGAAATTGACGGCATAACCGGAAACACGCACGGTCAACTGCGGATAAAGCTCCGGATGCTCCATGGCGTCCAACAAGGTGTCCTTGTTGAACACATTGACATTCACATGATGCCCGCCGGCGGACGCGAAGGCATCCAGGCAATTGGACAGATTGCGCTGGCGCTCGGCCGGCAGATGCCCGAGCGCGCCGGGGGTCGCCGAGGCGGTCCAGCTGATGCCGTCCACCGCCGAACAATAGGGCAGCTTGGCGACCGACGCGCCGGCGGCGACGAACCCCTTCACATCGCGACCATTCATCGGATTGGCACCGGGCGCGAAAGGCGTGCCGCCGCGACGGCCATCCGGCGTATTGCCGGTCTTCTTGCCATAAACGACGTTCGAGGTGATGGTCAGCACCGACTGGGTCGGCGTCGCGTTGCGATAGAAATGCGGCTGGGCCTTGATCTTCTCCATGAAGGTCTGGGTCAACCACACGGCGATATCGTCGGCACGATCGTCGTTGTTGCCATAGGCCGGATAGTCGCCCTCGATCTTGTAGTCGACAGCCAGACCCTTGTCGTCGCGCACCACATGCACCTTGGCATGCTTGATCGCCGAAAGAGAATCCGCCGCCACCGACAGGCCGGCAATGCCGCAGGCCATGGTCCTGAGGATATCGCGGTCGTGCAGCGCCATCTCGATCCGCTCATAGGCATATTTGTCGTGCGAATAATGGATGCAGTTGAGCGCCTTGACATAGGTCTTGGCCAGCCAGTCCATCATCTTGTCGAACTTGGCGATCACCTCGTCATAGTCGAGCACATCGCCGGTGATCGGCGCGAAGCCCTTGGCGACCGTGGCCCCCGATTTCTCGTCGACGCCGCCATTGATCGCGTAGAGCAGGGCCTTGGCCAGATTGGCCCGCGCCCCGAAGAATTGCATCTGCTTGCCGATCCGCATGGCTGACACGCAGCAGGCGATCCCATAGTCGTCGCCCCAGTAGGGACGCATGATATCGTCATTCTCATATTGAATGGCGCTGGTGTCGATCGACACCTTGGCGCAGAAATCCTTGAACGCCGCCGGCAGCTTGGTGCTCCACAACACGGTCAGGTTCGGCTCGGGCGCCGCGCCCACATTGTAAAGCGTGTGCAAGATGCGGTAGCTGTTCTTGGTCACCAACGGACGCCCATCTTCGCCGATGCCGCCGATCGCCTCGGTCACCCAGGTCGGGTCGCCGGAGAACAACTGATCATATTCCGGTGTCCGCAGGAAGCGGATGATCCTGAGCTTGATCACCAGATCGTCGATCATCTCCTGGGCATGCTCTTCGCTCAACACGCCGGCGGCCAGATCCCGCTCGATATAGATATCGAGGAAGGTCGAGATGCGGCCGATCGACATGGCGGCGCCGTTCTGTTCCTTGACGGCGGCCAGATAGCCGAGATAGGTCCACTGGATCGCCTCTCGCGCCGTGTCGGCCGGACGGGACAGATCGAAGCCATATTTGGCCCCCATCTGGCGCAGCTCGTCGAGCGCGCGGAACTGCTCGGAAAGCTCTTCGCGCAGACGCATGACGTCTTCCGAGAAAACCGCCTCGTCCAAATCACGCAGCTCCCGCTGCTTTTCCTCGCGCAGGAAAGCGGTGCCGTAGAGCGCCACGCGACGATAATCGCCGATGATGCGACCGCGGCCATAAGCGTCGGGCAAGCCGGTGATCACCGCGGATTTGCGGGCCGCCAAGATCTCCGGGGTGTACATGTCGAAGACGGCGGAGTTGTGATCCTTGCGATAGTGCGTCCAGATCTCTTCGGTCTTGGGCTCCATCTTGAAGCCGTAGGCCTCCAGGCCGCCCTTGACCATGCGCAAGCCGCCGTTCGGGAAAATGGCGCGCTTCAACGGCGCATCGGTCTGCAGGCCGACGATGATCTCGTTGGCGCGATCGATATAGCCGGCGTCATGCGCGATCATCGAGGTCGGCACCATGGACACGTCGAGCACGCCTTTGGCGCGTTCCTGCGTCAGGAGTTCCCCCAAGGTCTGCCACAACTTCAAAGTCCGTTCGGTCGCCCCCGCCAGAAAGGAGGCGTCGCCGTGGTAAGGCGTGTAGTTCCGCTGAATGAAGTCGCGGACATCGACACGATTTTTCCAGCTGTCGCCGGCGAACTCCCGCCAGGGATTGACCGAAAGTTGGGTTTGGGAAAGGGCAGTCATCTTGAACTCCTAATCAACGCGCTTCGGTGACGATCGGAGGACGAGGACAATCGGATTCAAGACACTGCCGGGAAAAGCGCGCGTTCCTTCGGCCTAAAACCAGGATGCAGCGCGCTACGACAAATCACAGATTGAATGTCACGTCACAGCTTTTACCCAAAGCGTGATATCACCTTAGTCTTATTAAGGGATAGGAGGAGAGGCTATCCCGGGAACGGCGTCCTGGGATAGCGAGCGGTAACAATCGAGGGCTGAGCGGCTGAGGCGCCCCCCCCCCAGGACGCGATCGGTCGACGGCTATTTGGCCAAGCCTCGAATGATGCGGATGACGAGAGCCTTGATGACCTCGGCCGCCTTCGGATGGCGCCTTTTGACCGCTTCATCCAGGACAAGCTCTCTTCGGACATTGGCCCGCACGATCTTGGCCGCGACGAAGAGGCCGGATTCGTATTCCACCTT
>DATNIV010000038.1:0-2355 GCA_035604255.1 Telmatospirillum sp.
GAAGCTTGGTGATCGATCAAGTGACGTTCGAGCCCTGTGCCGGGGCCAGCGTTCAACGCTTCATCACCCGTGGCGGAGGTCATGCCTGGCCGGGCGCCAGACAGGGATCGGTTGGCGACGCGATCCTCGGACTGGCCACCGACCTCGATGCCAATAGCGTGATCTGGGATTTCTTCAAAGCGCAACCAACACGGTGAGCATGTCCGAACACCCTTTCGCTCCCTTCGTCCGCATCCTCGGGAAAGGGCCTAATCTCAGCCGCTCGTTGACGCTCGAAGAAACCCACGCCGCCGTCGGAATGATCCTGCGCGACGAGGTGGAACCCGTGCAGTTGGGGGCGTTCCTGTGCCTGATGCGGGTGAAGACGGAAACGCCGGAGGAAGTCGCCGGCTTCGCCTTGGCCATCCGCGACAGCCTGACGATTCCCCCGGATATGCCGCAAGTCGATCTCGACTGGCCGTCCTATGCCGGAAAAAGCCGGCAGCTGCCGCTGTTCCTGCTCGCCGCACTCCTGCTGGCGGAAAACGGTCTCACCGTCGCCATGCATGGCGCCGGTGGACATACGACGGGGCGCCTTTACAGCCAGGAGGCCCTCGCCAGCTTGGGCGTTATCGCAGCCACCTCTTTGGGACAAGCGGCCGATCAACTCGCGGCGAGGCGTTTTGCCTTCGTGCCGATGGACGTCCTGCACCCGCGGCTTCCCGATATCATGGGCCTGAAGAGAGTGCTCGGCCTTCGCTCCCCCCTGCATACCGTGGCCCGCAATATGAATCCGTTCGACGCCAAAGCCTCGCTGATGAGCGTCTTCCACCCCAACTATCGTTCGGTTCACCGCGACGCCGCCAAACTGATGGGGATGACCGAATTGGCCTGCTTCAAAGGCGAAGGCGGCGAGATCGAGCGACGGCCGGAAAAGCCCTGCCTGGTTCAAGGCTTGCGCCGGGGAGAGGCCTTCGAAGAGGAATGGCGTCCGACCCTGCAGACCGGTCCCGGTCACGACTTCGAAATGGATGGCAACCGGCTGCGGCTCCTCTGGCGAGGAGATATATCCGACGCCTATGCCGAAGCAACCATCGTCGCCACCGCCGCCGTAGCCCTCCGGCAGGTCGGGCGCGCCGAAACGATGGAGGCTGCCCAATCTCTGGCCGAGCATCTTTGGACGGACCGCCGTCCCGATGGCCTTCTTGCCACGCGGGCTTGACTCCCCGGCGGTGAAGGGCCATCTACCCGCCCGACACCTCCCGCCATCATCAGGCTGGAATCGACCCAGGGCGGACCTTTACCGGACGAACCGTCTGTGGGATAGATGTGCATTCCGTCCGCATCCCAGCCCATGTCGGGCAAGCCCCATTCCGGGAACGCCATGATCAATATTTCCCACCTCAGCCATGTTTATCCGGGCACCCGGAAGTCGCCGCCACGCATGGCCATCGACGATCTCTCTCTGGTCATCGACGATGGCGAGTTCTGTATTCTCTCCGGGCCGAACGGCAGCGGAAAATCGACGCTGTTCCGGATCCTGTGCGGCATGGCCTTGCCGTCCTCCGGCACCATCTCGATCGGCGGCTTCGATCTCCTGGCGGAACCGGCCAAGGCCCGCGCCCAGATGGCCGTGGTTTTCCAAAGCCCCGCCGTCGACAAGCATCTTTCGGTCGCCGAAAATCTTCGCCTGCAGGCCACTCTCTACGGCCTCAAGGGCAGCGATTATCAAGAACGCCTCGCCGAGGCCGTCGACTGGACCGATCTCAAGGATCGATTGGCCGATAAGGTCGATACTCTTTCGGGAGGCTTGGCGCGTCAGGTGGAATTGGCCAAATGCCTGCTGACCCGCCCCTCCATTTTATTGCTCGACGAGCCGACCACCGGCCTCGACCCCAGTAGCCGCCGCAATTTCATCGCGGCTCTGCATAAGATTCAACGCAGCCGCAAAATGACCGTGCTGATGACTAGCCATATCTTCTCCGAGGCGGAAGATGCCGACCGCGTCGCCATCATGAAGGGGGGGCGCCTGCTGGCGCTCGACAGCCCACAGGATCTCCGGGCAAAACTGGGCCGCGAAATGGTGGTGGTTCAGTCACGCCAAGCCGAGAGTCTGGAGGCGAAAATCCGCGCCGATCTCGGGCTCAAGACAAGGCAATATGGCGACGAGATCCGTCTTGAGGAAACCTGCAACGGCGACAGTTTGCCGGTTCTCGAACAATTGCTGGCGCGCTACCGCGCGGACATCGACAGCATCGCCATCAAACAACCGACCCTTGAAGATGTCTTTATCCATATGACCGGCAAAACCGCCGAACAGATCGAACGCGAGCAGTTGGAGAGCCACACCTCATGATCCGCGTCGCCCTCGCCCTC
>DATNIV010000039.1:0-2078 GCA_035604255.1 Telmatospirillum sp.
CCCCCCGAAGACCGCCATTGGACAAACCACCCCTTGCCCTCGTTATCGAAGATGATGACAAAGCGGCTGATCTCTTGCGCCTGCAACTGGAATCCTCGGGTTTCCGCGTTGTTCGCGTTGCCACGGCCGAATCCGCCCTTGAGCTGGCACGCCAAGAAACACCCGACGTCATCACCCTCGATATCCAACTACCGGGGATGAGTGGCTGGGACTTTCTGGTGCAGGTCAAGAACGAGCCGCGATTGGGCGTGATTCCAGTGGTCATCGTCTCCATCGCCGCCGATCGCATTCGCGGCATTTCGCTGGGCGCGGCCCAGGTGCTGCAGAAACCCATCTCGCGCGAGGATCTGATGGGCGCGTTGGACGCCGTCGGCTTTCGCACCACACCGGATGTCACCCGTACCGTGCTGGTCATCGACGACGACCCCAAGGCAGTGCAACTGTTTTCCGCCTATCTCGACAGCGCGGGCTTCCGGGTGCTGTCGGCGTTTGGCGGCAAAGACGGAATTCAGTTGGCGCTCCACCAGCACCCCGACCTGATCGTTCTCGACCTGATGATGCCGGAGGTCAACGGCTTCGACGTGGTCGAGGCTCTCAAGAACAGCCCGGCGGCGGCGGCCATTCCGGTTATCGTCGTCACCGCGAAGGAGATCACGCCCGACGATCGCGAAAGACTGAACAAAGACGTCCTGAAGATTATCGAAAAATCGGAGTTCAACCACGGCCGTTTTGTCGGCGAGGTCAAACGGGCTCTGACCGGAAAGGACAAGTGATATGGCGTGCATCCTGATCATCGAGGACAATGCCGCCAACATGAAGCTGGTGGTGGTCCTCCTGGAAAAAGAAGGCTATGAGGTCCTCCAAGCGACCGATGCCGAAGACGGCATCCGCCTGACCCGTGAACGACACCCCGATCTGATCCTGATGGACGTCCAATTGCCCCGCATGGATGGCTTGACGGCGACGCGCTTGTTGAAAGGCGATCTGGCCACGCGCGACATCCGAATCGTGGCGCTCACCGCTTTTGCCATGCCTGGAGACCACGAAAGGATTGCGGCGGCCGGCTGCGACGGGTACATCACCAAGCCAATCCACTACAGGGATTTTCTCAATACGGTGGCGGCGGAATTGGGAAAAGGGACCGCGAAGCGATAGGATATGTTCGAATCGCCCTTTCCTGCCGGGACACGGAGGATTTGAAAAGCGATATGCCAGCCAACAAAATACATTATGTATGTGTTTAACTTTATAATTTTATATTTTTATTGTGTTCTTAATTCCAAACTCATATTCTTTGGCCCGATAGCAGATGGCGTTGGCTTGGATTGACCGCTGACGATGGTCTGGTAACGATAAGGTAACGGCAATGTTAGCTCATAGATTGGACCGGCGCTCCGCCGGGAAAGACCGATGATCGAAATCGAGGGACTGGAAAAAACCTTTCCAACGGCGGACAGCCCGACCGCGGCGTTGAAAGACGTATCGCTGTCGATCCGGCGTGGGGAAATCTTCGGCATCATCGGCCGTTCCGGCGCCGGCAAGAGCACCTTGGTTCGCTGCATCAATCTGCTCGAACGCCCAAGCGCCGGCCGCATTGTCGTCGACGGCCGTGAAATATCCGCGCTGACTGGCGCGGCCTTACGCGAAGCGCGCCGCGGGATCGGCATGATCTTTCAGCATTTCAACCTGCTCTCGTCGCGCACGGTGTTCGGTAATATCGCCTTCCCGCTCGAACTGGCCGGAAAAAGCAAAGCCGAGATCGCCCGTGAAGTTTTGCCCTTGCTCGACTTGGTGGGCCTCGCCGATAAACGCGACCGCTATCCGGCGGAACTGTCGGGCGGCCAGAAGCAACGGGTCGGAATCGCCCGGGCCTTGGCGTCGAAACCGTCAGTCCTGTTGTGCGACGAAGCCACCTCGGCCCTCGATCCGGAAACCACCAAATCGGTTCTGGCGCTGTTGCGGGATATCAATCGCAAGCTTGGCCTGACCATCGTCTTGATCACCCACGAGATGCCGGTGATCAAGGAAATCTGCGACCGCGTCGCCGTTCTCGACCACGGTCGCGTCGTCGAGCAGGG
>DATNIV010000040.1:0-6400 GCA_035604255.1 Telmatospirillum sp.
TGGCTGGCGACGCCCTCCGGAGCCGTATCGATCAACACCTCGATGGTCCGCTTGCCGAGACGATAGCTGACATGCAGGACAAACAGGGAAACGCCGATGGCCGCAATGGCGTCGCCCTTGGGATATCCGGCCGCCACGCAACCGAGACCGACCAGCACGACCGCCGACGACAGGATATCCGAACTGAAATGCAGGGCATCGGCTTCCAAAGCTTGGCTTCTGGTTGCCTTCGCCACTTTCATCAAGGCCCGGGATCGGCCGAAATCGATGGCCATGGACATCACCACCACGGCAATCGAATACCAAGTGACCGCCACCTCCACATTCGTCGCCATCAAGCGCAAAACGGCCTCGCGAATGATCCACACGGCCGTGGCGAACAGCAATGCCGTCTCGGCCAAGGCCGAAACGCTTTCAACCTTGCCATGGCCAAAGGGATGTTTGCTGTCGGCCGGCTGATCGCTGACGCGAACGGCGAAATAAGTCAATCCGGCCGCGCCCAGGTCGAGCAACGAATGCGCCGCCTCCGAGAGGATGCCCAAGCTCCCGGTCAACAAACCGACGGCCAATTTGGCCACCGTCAGAAAGGCGCTGGCCCAGACGGAACTCAGGGCCACGGACGTCTTGGAGTCGGATTCGGTCATGGAACCTCGCGAGACATATCAGGATCCCCGTCCGCGGCCAACATCACCGCCTTGGCCAAGGCGACCGTGATTTCACGACGTTGGGCCAGAGCGGCGGCGTCGATGGCCGCCACCAGCGCCCGCGCCGCGGCGAACGATCGTTCCATACGCGGCAGAATGAAGGCCAGAACATCCCGCCCAACCCGCAACTGGCGATCGGCGAACAGCTTCACCAACAAGGCTTCGAGCAAACCGTCATCGGGCGGACGGATGGAGATCACGGGAATCGACGACAAGCGCGAGCGTAAATCCGGCAAAGCCACGCCCCAGCGCGACGGCGCGTCCCGCCCCGTCAGCAACAGGAAACGGCCTGTTTCGCGCAACAGATTGAACAAGTGGAACAGCGCCGCCTCGTCGACACCCTGATCGGCGTCTTCAACCACCACGGCCGGATAATCAGCGAGCAACGGCACATCGTCATGAGAGAGCCCCGTCGCCGCCAGCATGACGCCACCACTGCGCTCGCAATGGATATGGGCCAAGTGGCTCTTGCCACAGCCCGCAGGTCCCCATAACCCCAGGGCAAACGCCGGCCAATTCGGCCAGCGGAGAATCTGGCCATGCGCTTCGGCATTATTGCCGGCAACCAGGAAGTCCACGGCGGAAAACCCCGGCTGATGACCGAAATCCAAGGGAAATTGAACAGATCCGACCGTCATGGAGCGGTGCCTTCGTCCGAATCACCGCTGTAGAGGGCGCTGCCCAGATATTGGTCCATGGCGAATCGCGCCAACACGCCGATCACCGCCGCCACCGGCAAGGCCAATAAAATCCCCAGAAAACCAAACATCGCGCCGCCGGCCAGCAAAGAAAAAATTACCCAAACCGGATGCAACCCAATTTTCTCACCGACCAGTTTCGGCGCCAGAACATTGCCTTCCAGCAAATTGCCCGCCAGGAACACGCCAGCCACCATCGCCGCCAGGGTCCAGTCCTGCGACTGGGCGAAGGCCAAACCGGTCCCGACGAGAAACCCGGAAATACAGCCCAAATAGGGAATGAACGACGCCATGCCGGCAGCGAGTCCGACCACCAGACCCAGGTCAAGACCGACCAAGGTCAGAGCGATCGCATAGAAACCGCCCAGGCTAAGACAAACCAACGCCTGGCCGCGGACGAAACCGGCCAGAATGGCGTCGATTTCGTGTAATTGCAGGCGGATCGTCTCGGCATGCGCGCGGGGAAGCCACCGATCGATCCGCTCGGTGACTCCCTTCCAGTCGCGCAGCAGATAAAACGTCACCACCGGCGTAATGAACACCAGCGAGAGCAGATTGACCACCACCAGCGACCCGCTTAAAAATCGGGAAACCGCGCCCGCCGCCCAGGTCGCGATCGTACCTGCGTATTCTCCGCCGGCAGATCGCAACTGTTCGATGTCATGAGATGACAGGTGCGCTTTCGCGGCGCGCCACAAAGGCTCGCCACGATTGATCAATTGATGCACGTAACCAGGAACTCTTTGGGCGAAACCCACCACCTGATCTTCGATCAATGGCGCCAGGATCGCCACCAGAAGGACGACAACCACGAAAAAGCTCAGCGTGATGATGACCGTCGCGGCCGTGCGCGACAGACCGAACCGCTCCAGACGGCGCGCCTGCGGATCCAGCAGATAGGCCACGGCCATGCCGGCGACGAAGGGCAGCAGGATACCGCGCAACAGATAGACCAGCAGGCCGAAGACAACCAGGCCGATCAGCCAAACTCGCAGTTTGTTGACCTGCGCTATCGGCATCGATTATTCCCTCCACCACAGCAGACGCGGCCACCAGGCGGCCAGATAGGCAAACGCCGACATCACCGTGGTCAGCGCGACAACGCTGGACAACGGTGCGACAAGAGCAAGCGGAAACCACCCCAGACCGTGATGACCGAGCACCACGGCCGCCAAAAGAATCTGCGCAAACGTGTTCACCTTGCTGATCAGCAAGGGGACGACTTGACGTTGGACTCCGCCAAAACGCAAGGCCAAGGCGAATCCAACCAACGAAACATCACGCCCGACCACCAGACCAACCAACCAGCCGTTCAAGAGGCCCAACAGGCCCAGCGAAACGAAGACGCCGACGAGCAGAACCTTGTCGGCCAAAGCGTCCAGATAGCTTCCAAACGCCGACTGCGCATGGACCAGGCGCGCCACGACGCCGTCCAAGGCGTCCGTCACCGATGCCCCGAGGAACAACCAGAACGCCGGCGTCATCTGCGCCTTCGCGATCAGCCAAATGGTCACCGGTGCCGAGGCCAACCGCAACAGAGTGATGACGTTCGGTAAATGCCGGAGCTTGTTCACCGGAAGCCGGTATTCGGCCTGGTCGCAACGGACTGCAATATCCAATGATCGGACGCCCAACTCAGCACCAAACCATTCTGTTGAAACACGGATTCCAGCTGTTGCTGTTCGCCGACAAAATGCAGGATCAAAGCGGCTTCGGCCTTGGAAATCGCCGCCACCTCGTAAGTCCGCACCGGCGTCGAGCGGGTCAATCGGTCACGCACGGCCAGCCAATCATCAAATCCCTGCAACGGCACAATGACGGGAAGGGCCGTCTGCCGATCGAACTGCAACATGTTGCCGTTCTTCCAGGTGTCATTGGCGCTTTTGGCGATGTCTTCGACGGCGCGACGCATCACCATATCGAGCGTTTCGCCGACGTCGCCATCATAGCTGCGCGATCCGTTCAACGGCGACGCCACCGGCCCCATTCCGGACAACGCCACGTCGAGCTTCACTTTCCCACCATCCAGCCGAACCGGCGTCGCCGAGGCCAGCAAGACGTCCTGGGTGTTGAACCGCTGACCGACGGCGGCCAATATTTCCCCACCGCCACTCGCCGCCTGCGCCGTCGTCACCGTGCCTTCGGTCTGCTCGGGACTTGGCACGCTCATCGGCACCACGCCCTGAGCCGCGCCGCCGCGCCAGGCATCCCGCCAAGGATTGGGCGATTCGGACAACACCGGGCCACTCTCGGGGCGGAAAAGCGGCAACACGACCACCGGCCGGCCACGCCATTCGGCGTAAGCGATGTTGGCGCCACGCAGCAAACGCCTTATCGCGTCCGGTTTGAACCGCACCGAAAGCGTCGCCAGATAGCGCACCGTCGAGCGTTTTTCCTGATCGATGCCGACATCAAGAACGGTGTTCTCCAGTTCGCTGTCCGAAAGCTTCGGCAACCGCGACCATTCGGAGGAAGCCGTCAGACGCTGCAGCAAGATGTCATAGGCTTGCCGTTGCCCGGCGGCCAGGGCGCGATCCCTGGCAACACCGACATTGTCGGCCGAAATATCGACGGAAACATTGCGCACCGTGAAGGAATCCACGGCCTGAGCCGAGGCGAGGCCAGGACACAACATCCCTAAAAACAGGATCAGGAGGGCAGCGAGAATCCTCGTTCCCTGAATTTTTCTGGCATGGGGCATGAGGACGTGTCCCCGATCGGATCTTATTGGCTGGTTCATAACGCCGCGTACCATAGCACGATCACGATTGGCGAAAAGCCATTACCATGCGCCGCCACCGGTTCTCATTGTGACATTTTTCTCCCTCTCCTCGACGCGAGCTTATCGTTTTCACCGCAGCAGAGATCTGTGCAAGCGGCAACCCCTCGTGGGGGAGAGATTCCATTTTTCCATCATGAGAACCACTGATGCGCCGCACCACGGTCCCCGTTTTTGGAAAAGCCATCGCCCCTCGCGGGCTCTGGGCTAGATATAGCGGCCCGCTTGCAGAAAGGCGACGACCTGCTCCATGGCTTGCTCGGCGGAAAGCTCGGTCGTGCCAAAAGACAGATCCGGATGTTCCGGCGGTTCGTAAGGAGAATCGATGCCCGTGAAATTCTTCAGAGTGCCGGCCCGGACGCGGCGATAATGACCCTTTGGGTCGCGACGTTCACACTCGGCAAGCGGCGTTGCCACGTGAATCTCAATGAATTCACCAGGCCCCAGGGACATCCGGATCGCTTCCCGTTCTTGTCGGAACGGCGAAATCAGAGAAACGAGAACGATCAACCCGGCATCGACAAACAATGCGGCCACCTCGGCGACTCGGCGCATGTTTTCGACCCGATCGGCCTCGCCGAAGGTCAAATCGCGGTTCAGCCCGTTGCGCAGATTATCGCCGTCCAGCACGTAGCAATGCCGCCCCATTCCGTTGAGGCGCTTATCCAACAAATTGACGATGGTCGACTTTCCGGCGCCGCTCAAACCGGTGAACCACAGCACACAGGGACGCTGATGTTTGAGGCGCGCCCGCAGGGCCTTGTCGACTTCAAAATCCTGCCAGGGAACATCAAGGGCGCGCCGCAAGGCGAAATCGATCATTCCGGCTGCCACCGTGCGATGGCTGAAACGGTCGATCAGAATAAAGCCCCCCATCTCCCGATCATCGCGATAAATCTCGCAAACCAACGGCTGATCGAGCGTCAACTGGGCATGGCCGATTTCGTTCAAACCAAGCGTGGTCGCCGCCTGGCACTCGAGGGAATCGATATCGACGCGATGGTCGAGGGTGGTGATCGCTGCCCCCAATTGACGCGTCCCGTTCTTCATCACGTAAGAGGCACCAAGCACCATCGGCTGATCGTCAAGCCAGAGAAGATGGGCCGCCAACTTGGCAATGACCAGCGAGGCCTTGCCAGCGGTCAGAACATCGCCACGTCCGACATCGATCTCGTCGGCAAGCAGGAGCGTGACCGATTGTCCGGCACCGGCGTGCTCGCCGTCGCCCGCCGCTGTCAGAATGCGCGTCACCCGGCTGTGGCGACCGGAGGGCTCGGCGACCACATCGTCGCCGAGCCCGACACGACCGCTGGCCACCCGTCCGCTATAACCCCGGAAGTCCGGATAAGGGCGATTGACCCATTGCACCGGCATCCGAAAGGGCCGATCCGTTTGATCGGCCAACACTTCGACCGTTTCCAGATAGTCAAGGACCGTCGATCCGCCGTACCAGGGCATGCGTTGACTGGCGAAGAAGACGTTGTCACCGGCGCGCGCCACCACAGGCACGCAGTCGACATGGCGGAGATCGAACCGTTTGGCCAAGGCCCGATATTCGGCGGCAATCAACGCGAACCGATCGGCGTCGTAATCGACCAAATCCATTTTGTTGACCGCCAGCAACACATGGCGGACACCCAGCAAACCGAGAATGTAGCTGTGACGCCTTGTTTGAGTCACCACGCCCTTGCGGGCATCGACAAGGACCACCGCCGCTTCGGCGTTGGAGGCGCCGGTGGCCATATTTCGCGTGTACTGCTCGTGACCCGGCGTATCGGCGACGATAAACCGTCGCCGTTTGGTAGCGAAAAAGCGGTAGGCAACATCAATGGTGATGCCCTGTTCACGCTCGGCCTGCAAGCCATCCAACAACAGGGCGAAATCGAAATCCCCCCCGGTGGTGCCATAGACCTTGCTCTCCGAGAGCAACGTCGACAGCTGATCGTCGAACAGCAATTGCGAATCATAGAGCAATCGGCCGATGAGCGTGCTTTTCCCGTCATCGACGCTGCCACAGGTTATGAAACGCAATGCCGGCAGTTCGCCTTGTTTGCGCAACAAAGCGTCAACGGCCGGCGGTGAGGGATGCGATTCGGCCCGCATCAGAAATAACCTTCTTCTTTTTTGTGTTCCATCGAAGCCGGCTTATCGTGGTCGATCAGGCGACCCTGACGCTCCGAACAGCGCGACGACAGCATCTCGACGATAATATCCGGCAC
>DATNIV010000041.1:0-7597 GCA_035604255.1 Telmatospirillum sp.
ATGGAACTGCCGACGGCGAAGGCGCCCCAACAGCCAGCGCTCGACGATCAGCACGCAGGCTTCGACCTTGGCCTTGTCGCGCGGCTTGCGCGGACGCGCCGGGAGGATGGCGGTGTCGTAATACGCCGCCATCTCGGCATATGCGCCCCGGCAAAGGCTTGCCATGCACCAATGAATCATCAGGGCTTGGAAAGCCCCGGAAGGTTTTTATTGAGGAGGGTTGCCCCATGCGCAACAGCCAGCGGCCGGAAGACGGCACCCGAGGCGGATTGCAGACGCCGCCGACGCAAGACACCGGGAATGTGTCCCCAGGCATGATCCCGTTCACCGAGCGTCTTACTTGCACTATTGCCGATGCCTGCCGAGCCACGGGCTTGGGTCGGACCAAGCTTTACGAGCTGATCGGTGAGGGGCACCTCGCCACCACGACGATCGGCCGGCGACGTCTGGTGCTGGTCCGCTCGTTGCGGACGCTTCTTCTGGGGCATGACAGGTAACGTGATGCCCGATTTGCCATGCCGTGATCCATCATGCCCATTGCATTCGTAGCCGTTTGTAGCTACATTTTGCCCGCTGTCTTAAGGAGATTGCGACCATGCCAACCGATACCGTCGTCCGTGCCCGGATCGACCTTCAGACGAAGCAGCAGGCGACCACCGCTCTTGCGGCGATGGGCCTGTCCGTCTCTGATTACATCCGCATGGCGCTTGTCCGGGTTGCCCGAGACCAGGCCGTGCCCTTTCCGGTAAAAGTGCCGAACGCCGAAACACGCGCCGCGATGGAAGAGGCCCGCGCCATGGGCCGCGCCAAGTTCGCCACTGCCGCCGATTTGTTTGATGACCTCGAAAAAGCCCGCAAGTAGCAAGCGGACCGCTTTTCCTCGGGCGGCGGATTACACACGAAAATTCGTCAAGGATTGGGACCGTCTCTCCGACTCGGGCCGGTTCAACATGCGGCAACTCAAGGACGTGATGTTGCTGCTGATCGCCAACGACGCACCGCTTGCCCCGGAATGGCTTGACCACCCGCTCGCCGGCGAATGGTCGGATCATCGGGAATGTCATGTCGGCGGCGATTTTCTGCTGATTTACCAACTTGAGGGCAAGGGGGCGGGATCAACTGTCCGCTTCGTCAGAACCGGCACCCATGCCGATCTGTTCGAAGAATAGTCGGACGCGTCCGTCCAGAGGAGTAAAAATCATTCGCCGTCATCCGCAAACGCTCGTCCAAATCCGGCGTCCAGACGCGGGTATAGTTGCGGGAAAGACAGTGGAGCGTCCTCCCAATACATTGAATTAATTAATTTATTTAACCTGAGAAAGCAGGGCCCCCTCCGCCATTTTCTTTTCGACCAGCAGAATCAAGGGGTTAGGGGCACAGTCGGGTGGCCTCTCGGGGGCCATTGTGCCGCAGGACTGGGGCACCATCAAGCGGATGTGGGGCGGTAGCGACGAGCACCAGATTCCTTCGTTGAACTTGCTTCTGCTGACCTAGCCGAAAAAGCTAAGAAACCTCGTCCTTGAACGTCCCTGCCTTCACCCAAGAATCCACGACAACATTCACCGTGGCAACAACGGTTGGCCAGTCCTCCGGATCGCACCCGTGCGCTTCGATGCCATTCAAGGCCCTAACCGCCAAACGCCGGGCGTAATCCGGCGACACGTGGAACTGTTTCCCTACCAGCTCAACGGTCCGTTCAACAGTTTTGGTGCTGTAAAAATTTGACATTGACTTCCTTGCGCTTGATTTGAGTTGAGCTTCACACCTAAGCGCCGTTGAGGGCAGCGCCTGGCCTCGGCGGCACATATAGCGCCCCTGAGTTCAACCGCACTGGATCAATCGCTGGACTGATCTCCGACCATAAACATTGCGACAAAATGAAGCCTCCGCGAGTCTCGATGATATCAGCGGTCAAGACGGCGAGCGGTGGATAGCATTGATCGGCTGTCCGAATCGCCCGAGACCAGGCCGTGCCGTTTCCGATGAAAGTGCCGAACGCCGAAACACGCACAGCGATGGAATAGGCTGCGGCGTGCACCGATCCGGCTTCGCCGGCCAGGCTGGCGTCCCCGTGAAATTCCTGGTGCCGCAAAGGAGGCTGTCGCGGATCAGGCGTCGTCAGCGAGACTGTCCAGGTCGCGTCCTCCGTAAAGGAGGCGATCGAAGGTCACCGTGTCGGCATGGATATGAAAAGCGATCGAGACGCGCCGCTCGAAGCCGACGACCCGCAGGCCGGGAAACAGGTCGTCGCGAGATGTGCCTCGTTCGGGGAAGTCTTCGAAGCCTTTGCAGTACCGTTCCAGCCGTTCGACGTAAGCCAGCGCTCGAACGTCCCCGGTCCGCTCCGCGATATACAGATAAAGCCCTATAAGGTCGTTTTCCGCCTCCGGCGAAAAGACGACCTTATAGATCAACGTCGACCCCTTTCACGCGCTGTGCATGAAGCGCCCGTATCTTGCCAAAGACCGTCTCCACCGGGATGGCCCGATCCGGGTCGGCTTGCATGGCGGCGGCAACAGGCACCACCTCCTCGCGAAGCCAGCGCTCAACGGCGGCATCGCGTTCCTGCAAAGCGCGCAAGCCAGCACGAATGACTTCGCTGCTCGTCGCATAAGTGCCGGTGGCGACCAGCCGGTCAATGTAGGCGGCTTGCTCGCTGGGCAAGCTGAAGGTTCGTTTTTCGGCGGCGGCCATCGACACATCCTCCGTCAGCATAGGGCCTCAAATAGGTATGATAATTTCATACCGTCTGCAAGACCGTTCCCGTTTGGACGGCCTTTGCTTTGGCAGGCGATGGCCAAGAATCGTCCACCGTCGTCCGCATGCGCCCGCCCGAATTCGGCGTTCGGACGCGGGTATCGCTGCGGAAACGGCGACGACAATTTCTAATAATATATTGATTTAATTCATATATTTTGCCAGCGGGAGCAGACACCGCCTCCGCCATTTTTCCTTTTGTCCATTCCGGACACAGGGGTGACAGATTGTGGCTCCGCCATCGCGCGGCTTATCATCGCGCCGCGGCGAAAACCCGCAACCGATGGCCATCCGGATCGGCAGCGACGAAGGTTCGGCCGAAATCCATGGCCGTCGGGTCTTGCAGGATCGAAAGGCCGCGTTCCTTCCAATCGGCGAAGGTCGCATCGACGATGGAATCGTCTTCGACAGAAAACGCGACCTCGCCATCCCCTCCGGCCATGGTCGCCGCGGGCACGACGGTGTGGCGTGACCATAGGCCAAGCATGAGACCCGACGGCAGGGCGAACAGCACGAAGGTGGGCGACTCTTCGACCGGTTCGCATCGCAGCAGAGCACGGTAGAACCGGCCGCTGGCTTCGGGGCTATCGACATAAAGAATCATGTAATTCGGCTGGGGCATCCGCGGCACTCCGTCGTTCGAGATGGCGTGACCCTAACGCACGATGCTGTCAGATTCTGGCAGTAGCGATCATGAGGCTGGCGGAAAGCCTTCGGCTTGGCGCCACGCCTTCAACAGAGCCTGCCGTCGACGGGGATAGCGCATGTCCAGCGCGGAGAGCGCCGAAATCCGGTCGGTACGGAAATGGCGAAAGCCCTCGCGAAGTTCACACCATGCGGCCACCACGCGAACATGGTCGAAGAAACCCAGCACAAACGGCCAGACAATACGCTGCGAACAGGCTCCGGCCTCATCCTGATAGGTGATCGCGACTTTGCGTTCCGACCGGATTGCGTCCCTGATAACAGTCAAATCCGCGACAGCCGCCGGAATGGGTTGGCCTGGCCCGACGAGCAATGGAGAGGTGTCGAGCTTGTCACGCAAGTCCGACGGAAGCACGGCGGCGATTTTCGCCAGTGCGTTGCGCGCCGCCGATCCGAGGCGATCGTCCGCGCGTTTGGCGACCCACCGGGACCCAAGGACCAGTGCTTCGATCTCGTCTTCGGAAAACATCAACGGCGGCAGCAGGAAGCCGGGCCGCAGCACATAGCCAAGACCCGGTTCGCCTTCGATCGTGGCGCCCTGAGCCTGAAGACTGGCAATGTCGCGATAAAGGGTGCGAATGCTGACGCCGAGGTCCGCCGCAAGAACTCTGCCGCTCACAGGCAGGCGATGGCGGCGCAGCGTTTGCAGAAGATCAAATAAGCGCTCGGACCGTGACAACGCTTCCGCCCTCTTGCTCATACGAAAGAATAGGACGAATAATGCGACCGATGATGAAGCATCGCATGCATAGCGCTTTTAGCCTTCTGGCCGCAGGTAAACAATGACCATGTCCGACACAAGCGATATTCGCGCCGGCGAACGCACCGTCGCCTGGGACGGCACCACCGATGCCGGAGTCATTTTCATCGGCAGGATCCACACGCCCTGGAAGACGGTCTTTGAATGTCCCCGCCGAGGACAGATCGAAGGCCCGCTTTGCCGCATCGAATTGTTCGATCCCTGGACGGAAGCCCTCGACGGCATCGCCGAATACCCCCAGGCCGAAGTGCTTTACTGGCTGCATCTGTCGCGCCGAAATCTGGTTCGTCAAAGCCCCCGCGACAACGGAACCACCTTCGGCGCTTTTTCGCTGCGCACGCCGAACCGTCCCAATCCCATCGGCACCGCCATCGTCACGCTGGAGGGAATTGACGGCAGAATGATCATGGTGCGCGGACTGGATTGCCTCGACGGTACGCCGCTCCTCGATCTGAAACCCGACCGGGACTGCTTCATCCCCAAGGCGCCGCCAACGTCCGGCGACCTGTGACCGGAACGACGCCTCGCCTAGCGGGGTGACAAAACCGGCCAGCCGCGGCTGCGCGCCACCGCCACCATCTCCGCGTCGTCTTCCCGCACCACGACAGGCCAGCCAACAGCGCCCAACATGGGAAGATCGGAGATGTCATCGCCATAGGCATGGCAACGAGAGGGCGAGACGCCGGCCCGTTGCAGGAAGGCCGTCATCGCCTCGGCCTTACCCAACCCGATCGTCTGAGGTGGCAAAATCCGACCGGTATAGCAACCATCGGCCACCTCCATGTCGCTGGCCAAGATATGCCTCACCCCCAGACGCGCGGCAATCGGCGACAACAGCGCCGGAAAGGATCCGGAAACCAGGACGGCTTCCTGGCCGATATCCTGATGGCGAAAGAGGGCGGCAACAACCGAGGGGTGGAAGAGATCCCTGGTTGTTGCCGACATCTCGTTGAACCACGCGACCGCCAGGTCCGCAACGGCTCCCACGGCGCGACCAGCGAAGGACGCATAATAGCAACGGTTCAGCGTTTCGCGCGACGCCTTGCCATCTCGCAGCCGCGCCATATCCCGCCAGAACGACGCGCGAGCCTCGTCATCCCCGGTCGCGATGAACCAATAGTCCTGAAAGCTCACCATGCTCTTGATCGAGATGAGCGTCTCGTCGACATCGAAGAACGCGAAGGCGCGGACCGGACTGATCGACATTCTGGCGCCGATTACTGAGCGGCCGCGTGCGCCGCTTCGCCCAGACTCCTCTGATCGGCCGCGGCAAGCGTGGCAAAATGGCTGGTGATCGTTTCTTTGGCCAGGAGTTGCTCCATCTTTTTGATGCTGCGGTATTTCGCCACCGTGAAAGAGCCGGATATTCTCGCTGTTTCGCTTCCCGCCTGTTCGAAAAGAGCCTCCATAACGAACCGCCGGCTGGTCCCGGAGAGATCCTTCTCGAGAATGGTGCAGTGAAGACAGGTCGCAATCGGAAAAATGAACCGCTTCAATTCCACGGCCAATGTATTGAAGAGAAAATAGTACTCGATGTCGCCGGACGGCAGAAAGAAGGCCTCGGCAATCGCCATGAAGGCTTGGCGGATCGCCTCGATCATCAGCATGCCTTGCAGATGTTGCCCGGTCTGGTGATCCCCCATGAGTTCGGAGTTTTCATCGACAAGAAGATCGACGTCATAGTGATCTTCGTCAATCCGACGGGGCGCCGAAATCAACGTGTTTTCAATCCGATACTTATGGGACAGGGCACGATCAGCCCGTCTGGGCGTGCGACGCCAAAGGCTGAAATCGAGCCGATCGCGATGTGCCGTCGCGGTTGCCTGGGCGAGAACGTCATCCACGTCCTTTTCGCTCAAACCTTGGCCAGGAACCAATCGCATTTTCTCGCATAAGATCAAACCGGCGGGGAGATCCAGCAATCCGCGCAATTGGGAAATGGTCACGACATCTTTTCCCACGGAAAATTCCCGGAATTTGTCGCCAACCACCAATATCAATCTCCACGTTATGAAATCATTTGCCATTTCTTGAAAATGAGAACCGGGCATTTCTGATAATTGTTCAGCAACATTACGAGCGCGAACGTTCATGATCAGTAATTCCCGAAAGTTGATACCCACTATTATTTATCTCGCAACGGGTGATTTTCTGAAAATTAATAGTTTTTATGGAGGTCATAAGTCCAAAAATAAGGACATGGATTGTCTAATTTAAATTTAAAGACAATCAATATTAACAGCTACTCTGCGCCAATAAGCGTCCGTCAGATGGGCCCGCGACCAAATCCGCACAGATCACGCCCAGAACAACTTTCGATAGAAACAATGAAGCCTTCAGGATTGGACATGCCGGCCATTCCAAGACGTCCGCGCCACTTCGTTGCCAAGATAGCCTGCTCACTGCTACTCTCAGCACAGCTACCAAAAATTGAGTATCAACGATGAACGTGAATCGGCAGCTTTGCCCTGACACCTATTATGGCGGGAATCTTGAGTTATCGTGACGGTCAGAAAATCGGCATTTTCGTTGAGTAAACCGCTGACCCGCCACGCTCGCTCGCAAAAAGCCGGCGGGCGCAGGCTGCGTGAGGTCCTGGCCGGGATGCGCGAAGGCTATGCCGAAATGGATGACGGCTTGCGATTCGTTCTGGTCAACCACGCCGTCGAGACGCTTTTTCACCAGCCCGCCGATCACATTCTGGGGCAAAAGCTGGGCGATCTTCTTCCCGAGGACATCGCCGTTTCGTTGGAAAACCGGCTTCAACAGGTTCTCGACAGCGGAACAGAGGCCCAATTCGAACACTGTTGGCCTCTCACCGACAATCGGATCGAACTCCGTATCCGATGCAAAGGCGAAGGCCTTGCTTTGTTCCTTGCCGAAATCACCGATTTTCGGAACGCAGAACGAGCCTTGCGCCAGGAAACCGAGCGCTGGCAAATGATCGACGAGCGATTCAAAGCGGCTTTATCCGTGACCCAACTGGTTGTCTTCAAGATTGATCGCAACCTGCGGTACCTGTGGGGATACAACAATCAGGTGGGCGTTTCCGATCAGGAGGGCGTTGGCAAGACGCCCTTGGATTTTTTCGATCCCCCTTCGGCGGCACGTCTGATCGATTTTTTTCAAAGCGTGATGGAAAGCGGCGAGGGAAAACGCACGGAACTCGCGTTGCGCCCGCTGAAGATCCACGAGGACCGGTATTTTGTCACCTCAGCGAAACCGCTTTTCTCCGAATCCGGCGAGGTCATCGGCCTTACCGGCGCCTCGGTTGATATCACACCCCAGGTCCGGCAACGCGAAGAGTTGGCCAACGCGCGGGAAGAGGCCTTCATCGCCACCGCCGAAGCGGAACGGGCCAGCTTGTCGAAGTCG
>DATNIV010000042.1:0-5993 GCA_035604255.1 Telmatospirillum sp.
AGCACCTTCGTCAAGGTCGTCTCCTGGTATGACAACGAGTACGGCTATACCTGCAACATGCTGCGCTTCGTTCGCCATGTCGCGGGGGCCAAATAGGCCCGGAGGGACGCGCACGCCCGCAAGAGCGGAGCGTAAGCTGTCATTTCGAAAGTGGGGACTTGGGCGCGATCCCTTCGCGCTCAAGTTCCTGATTGACCGATTTAAGGAGGCTTAAAGCCATGTTTCGCACGCTCGACGATTTCGACCCGCGTGGGAAAAGAGTGGTGGTGCGGGCCGATCTCAACGTCCCGGCCAAGGACGGCAAGGTCACCGACACCACCCGTATCGACCGTTCCGCCGCCACCATCCGCGAATTGGCGGACAAGGGCGGACGAGTCATCATCCTCACCCATTTTGGCCGTCCCAAGGGCCACGAAGAAAAATACAGCCAGAAGCTGCTTCTGGAGCCGCTGGCCAAGGCCGTCGGGCGTCCCGTCGCCTGGGCCGACGACGTCATCGGTCCCGATGCGGTGACGGCGGTCGGCAAGCTGAAGGACGGCGACGTCCTCTTGATGGAAAACGTCCGCTTCCATCCCGAGGAAGAGAAGAACGATCCGGTCTTCGCGCAGCAATTGGCCGATCTTGGCGACGTCTACGTCAACGACGCCTTCTCGACGGCGCACCGGGCCCATGCCTCGACCGAAGCCATCGCCCGCCTGATCCCGGCGTTCGCCGGTCGCTTGATGCAGGCCGAACTGGTGGCGCTGGGCAAGGCACTCGACCATCCGGAGAAGCCGGTGGCCGCCGTGGTCGGCGGCGCCAAGGTGTCGAGCAAGCTCGATCTGCTGGGCAATCTGGTCGCCAAAGTCGATTATCTGATCATCGGCGGCGGCATGGCCAACACCTTCCTCTTCGCCCAGGGCAAGGCGGTCGGCAAGTCGCTGTGCGAGAAGGAACTGGCCGATACGGCGCGGGAGATTCTGGTCAAAGCGAAAGCGGCCAACTGTCACATCGTCCTGCCGGTGGATGTGGTGGTGGCGGCGGCGTTCGCCGAGCATGCCCCGTCCCGGGTCGTCTCGGTCGATCAGGTTCCCGACGATATGATGATTCTCGATGCCGGCCCGGCCAGCGCCGAAGCGATCATCGACCGCCTGGGCGGTTGCAAGACCCTGGTGTGGAACGGCCCTCTCGGCGCCTTCGAGATCGCCCCCTTCGACGCGGCGACCAACGCGGTGGCGCAAGCCGCCGCCCAACGGACCAAGGAAGGCAAGCTGCTGACCGTGGCCGGTGGCGGCGATACCGTGGCGGCTCTGGCCAAGGCGGGGGTCGAGGATAAGTTTTCTTACGTCTCGACGGCGGGCGGCGCCTTCCTCGAATGGCTGGAAGGCAAGGTCCTGCCGGGCGTCGCGGCTTTGGAGCCAACCTCGTCCGGTTGCGGTTGCGGCTGTCACTGAAAACAGCGACCGAGCGGGGTCAGGTCCTGAGAGCAGGATTGATCGTCGTGACTTAGAATGAAGCCGACCAGTTTCAAGCTGGTCGGCTTTTTCGTGTGCGCCCAGTATTTTTCCCGCCGCCTAACGGGCGGACAACGGGAGAAAATGGTCGAACCGTCCGACTGCTGCGTTTTTCCGGGCGAGTCTTAACGACATCTTAACCAAACTTTGAGCCGCGCCTCAAACACGCTACCCTTCAACCGTCAATAGTGATAACTTGGTCAACTAGGGTGCCGATTATGATCGGCCGGGCATGTGGGAGTGGGCAAATGGCGACCGAAGGTGTTTCGAGCACCCGAGCGTCAGGCGGTGTGGTGTCGCAGACCAGCGGGGGTGCGCAATCGACGGCGGGGGCCAGTCCGTCGCGGGGAAGTGCGCCGCGTACGCAGACGGGCACGCGCCAAGTCATCAATATCGATGGGCAGTCCTTCGACCGCCGCGTTCCGCGTGGGACCTACCTCAACATCGTTGTCTGACGCGAATTGCGCTGAAATCGGGCTCAAAGCACCGCATCGAGCAGCATGGTCTTGAATAAGGCCAGGAAATGCTGGTCGAGATGATTTTTCATCTGATCGTTCATGAGAGTTAACGCCGTCTCAGGCTCCATTGAGGGCTTGTATACGCGTCGATCGGTCAGGGCGCTAAAAACATCGACGATGGCCGCCATCCGCGCCAACTCGTTCAATTCTCCCGCCTTTAAACCGTAAGGATAGCCGGTGCCGTCGATTTTCTCGTGATGCTGGGCGGCAATGATCGTCACGGATTTGGGAATTTCCGAGCAGGCCTCAAGGAACGAGATCGTGTGCGTTACATGACTTTTCATGATGGCGAACTCGGCTTCGTCAAGGCGCCCAGGCTTGTTCAGAACCTCATGAGGGATGGACATCTTTCCGGCGTCATGCACCAGTCCGCCACTGGCCAGCACCAGTTGGTCTTTCCCCTGAATACCGGCCGCGCAGCCGAACAGGGACAGGAGTGTCGCCACCCGCATGCTATGGGCATAGGAATAGTTATCGTAATCCTTCACGCCATTGAGGATGGATTTGAAGTCATGGTTGTTGACGGCTTCGACCAAGGGGGCGCAAGCGTCAGCCACGGATCCGAAAGGCAAAGGCTCGCCGGTGGCAATGACATCAGAAATATTATTGAAAATATCCACTGTTCCACGGAGCGCGCGTTTTTGTGTATCCGGAAGCAGATCCCAGCTTTTTTCGATTGTTTTGTTGAGAATGCCTGTGATGCGTTTCAACAGTAAACTGCGGCGGTAGGGTTTGATCAAATAATCGTCGATCGCGGCTCTTCGACAAAGGTCCCGTACCTTGTCCTCTGGTCCGTTGGCGACCATTATGATCGGTAAGTCGGCCATGGTTGTGTTCTGTCGTATCGATTGGGCGATGGCGTAACCGCCGCCAGGCGTTGCCGCCTCATCGATCAGCAGGATGTCAGGCCGTGTCGCTTGGATGCCCGCCAATGCGCGTCCGGCATCGGGAAAACTCTTGACCCGGTATAACGACATCAGCGCCACGCCGATTTCCGCGCAACGGCTCGGGTTTGAGTCGAGGACGGCGACCAAGGCCAGGTCGGGCGGGACGGAGGCTGGCATCACCGGCAACCATCATGGCGGGTGTGTCGCGATCGGTCTCGAAGCGACCCGAACGCTGGTTCGGCGGCACGCCCTACCATTGTTCGCTGTTTCTGTTGCCGCGAGGGGGTGTCGGGGGCGGGATCAAGACGGCAAACAGTTCGATTGGCCAACAGAGTAATTCCAAATAAGCGAAGACTGTCATGTCATCGCAAGAAGGACTCCATGCGGAGGGGCGCCTAAAAGGTTAGGGAGCTATTCTAACCAACATTCCCCAGTTGAATAGCTGATTTGCTCATGAACCAAGAAAAAATGGAGGATGGGTCTAATCGATCCCCATCAAGCTGTGGGCGAAGGCCTTGGCTTCAAAGGGACGAAGGTCGTCGATTCCTTCGCCGACGCCGATGGCATAGACCGGCAGCTTGAATTTCTCGGCGAGAGCGACGAGGACGCCGCCGCGCGCGGTCCCGTCCAGTTTGGTCAGCACCAGGCCGGTAACGGCGGTGATGTCCTTGAATATTTCCACTTGGCTATGGGCGTTTTGTCCCACCGTGGCGTCCAGGACCAGCAAAACATCATGCGGCGCCGTCGGATCAAGGCGTTTGATGACACGGATGATCTTGCTGAGCTCGGCCATCAGGTCGGCTTTGTTCTGCAGCCGTCCGGCGGTGTCGATCATCAGCAGATCGTCTTTGCGGCCTTGCGCCTCTTTCAACGCGTCGAAGGCCAGACCGGCGGCGTCGGCGCCTTGCTCGCGGGCGATGACCGGGCAGCCGGCGCGTTCTCCCCAGACCTTCAATTGTTCGACGGCGGCGGCGCGGAAGGTGTCGCCGGCCGCCAGCGTCACCGACAGGCCCTGGTCGCGGAATGATTTGGCCAGTTTTCCGATCGTTGTCGTCTTGCCGCTGCCGTTGACGCCGACCATCAGCACCACATGGGGTTTGTTGTCCCTGTTGGGACGAAGCGGCAGGGCAACGGGCGCCAGCACCTCGGCGATTTCGTCGGCCAGGATCTCTTTGATCTCCTCGGCCCCGATTTCCTGGTCGAAGCGGCCCTTGGCCAGTTTTTGGGTGACGCTGGCGGCGGTGGCGACGCCGAGATCGGCGGCGATCAAGAGTTCTTCCAGCTCTTCCAGCGCCGCCCGGTCCAATTTCCGTTTGACGAACAAATCGACGATGCCTTGCGACAATTTCGTCGACGAGCGGCTCAACCCGTGGCGAATGCGGGACAGCCAGCCGGTCTTTGTCGAGGGTTGCTCGGTCATGAAGAAATCTCGTCGGAAAAGGAGGAAAGAGGTGGCCGGAACAGGATCATGACGGAAGAGTTCCGATCAAATGACCTTCGGCGACCCCCGTGATCCGCACCTGTCGGATGCTGCCGGCCAGCGCGTCACCGTCGAGATGAACCGGCAGATAATGTTCACAGTGGCCGAAGCCATGCTTTTCCATCAAGACGTGCGCGTCTCGGCCGACACGACCGGCGAGGAAGGCGCCCATGGCGGCGTCGCCTTTGGCGCGCAGGCGGGCCGCGCGGTCCTTGACCACATCGCCGGGAAGGCGGGGCATGCGGGCGGCCGGTGTGCCGGGACGCGCAGAGAAGGGGAAGACATGGAGATGGCTGAGGCCGATCTCATCGACCAGGGCCAGGGATTGGCCGAACATGTCTTCGGTTTCCGTCGGAAAGCCGGCAATGATGTCGGCCCCCAGCGCCAAATCCGGGCGCAAGCTGCGAAGACGCTCGGCCAAGGTGATCACATCGGCGCGCAGGTGACGGCGTTTCATGCGTTTCAGGATCATGTCGTCGCCGGCCTGGATGGACAGGTGGAAATGCGGCATCAGCCTGGGTTCCTCGGCCACCAGTCGTAAAAGATCGTCATCGACCTCGACCGGATCGAGCGAGGACAGGCGCAGGCGTGGAAGTTCGGGTAGCTGCGCCAGCAGACGGCGAACCATTTGGCCAAGACTGGGCCGGCCCGGAAGATCGGCGCCATAGGCGGTGATATCCACGCCGGTCAGCACGATCTCGCCAAAGCCGGCGGCGACCAGGGAGCGAACCTGATCGGTGATGCGCCCCATCGGGACGCTGCGATTGGGCCCGCGTCCGAAAGGGATGATGCAGAAGGTGCAGCGATGGTCGCACCCTTGCTGAATTTCAACGAAGGCACGCGCGCGGCCGTCAAACCCGGCGATCAGATGTTCGGCGGTATCCCTGACCGACATGATGTCGGTGACCACGATGCGCTCGGGACTCGGCGAATGATAGCTGGCCGCCTGCATCTTCTCGGCATTGCCGATGACCTGATCGACTTCCGGCATGGCGCCGAATTTTTGCGGATCGATCTGGGCGGCGCAACCGGTGACGACGATTCGGACCTCGGGCCGTTCGCGGCGCAATTTGCGAATGGCTTGGCGGGCCTGGCGTTCGGCCTCCGAAGTGACGGCGCAGGTGTTGACGATCACCGTATCGTGCCAGCCGGCGGCGCGGGCATGATCGCGCATGACTTCGGATTCGTAGGCGTTCAGCCGACAGCCGAAGGTCACGATGTCCGGTCCATCCTGGGGCTCGAGCGTGACGGCCGGGGTTTCTGCCGGAGGGATCGTCATGGCAGCAGGCTGGCGTCGAACGTGCCCGAATAGCTGAGGGCCACCGGACCGGTCATCAGCACATGGTCGTCCTTCAGCCATTCGATGGATAGGGTGCCGCCATCGAGGACAACGTCGGCGGCCCGACCGATCAGGCCGCGCCGTGACGCGGCGACGACCGTGGCGCAAGCGCCGGTTCCGCAGGCCAGAGTGATGCCGGCGCCACGTTCCCAGACCCGCATACGCAACCGATCCGGTCCGATCAATTGGGCCATTTCAATATTGCAGCGTTCGGGGAACAAAGGGTGGTGCTCAAGGATCGGCCCCAGGCGGGCGAGATCGACGGAGAGGGCGTCG
>DATNIV010000043.1:0-6102 GCA_035604255.1 Telmatospirillum sp.
CGGGGGAGCTTATGCGCCGAGCGGCCCAAACGGCCGCTCCGGCGAAAACGGCGAGCAAGCCGCCCAAGCCGAAAACGGCGAAAGGCACCATCCAGCCAAAACGCACCGGATCGACCAAGAGCGCGTAGGCAATCCAATAGAGCCCTAAAGAGAAATGCCCAAAGCCGAACCACCAGCCAACAGAAAACGCCTCCCGATCCCGTCCGGCGCCGTCGAGCAGCCACATCAGACCGGGGAACGCAATCCACAGCAAGGGTAAGGCATGGATAGGCGGCAAGGCCAATGCGGCCAGAGCGCCAAGCAGCAGAGCAGCAACCCGCCGCCGCCAGCCGCGCGCGCCTTCGAGACGAGCGGCGGCCGATTGAAGAGCATTCACGCGACGGGGTCCTCCCGCTTTGGCACGTTCCTGACCCTGAGGCGTTTGATTCGCCGCGGGTCGGCATCGACCACTTCAAATTCCAATCCCGAAGGATGGTTGATCAATTCACCGCGTGAGGGAACGCGGCCCGCCAGGAAAAAAACGAGCCCCCCCAGCGTATCAACATCTTCACGTTCTTCTTCGTCGAGCAGCGCGCCGACACGGGCTTCCAAGTCTTCGACCGGCACACGGGCATCCGCTTCGATCACGCCGTCGGGACGTTCGACATAGTCGGGTTCGACATCGCGGTCATGCTCGTCTTCGATCTCTCCAACGATTTGCTCGACCACATCCTCAATGGTCATCAAACCATCAATACCGCCATATTCGTCGACCACCAACGCCATATGCGTGCGCTTCAAGCGCATCTCCAGCAGCAGATCGAGCAAGCGGATCGAGGGCGAAACGAACAGCACCTTGCGCACGATTCGCTGCAAGCTGAACGGCCGGCCGGACGCCACCAGCATCAGCACGTCTTTGATATGAACCAAACCGATGGCGTCATCGAGAGTGCCGCGAAACACCGGATAGCGCGAGTGGCCCTTGGTGTTGATCACGTCGATCAGACCAGACAGGCTGACCTTGGTATCCACCGCCACAATATCGGCGCGCGGCACCATCACGTCATAAGCGGTCACATCCCGCAGTTGCAGGATATTGCCGAGTAACCGCCGTTCATGTTCGTCAATGGGGATCTCGGCCTCTTCGCGCTCCTCGAACAATTCTTCAAGGGTTTCGCGCACCGATTCGCCCGTCTTGCCGCGCCGCAGACCTTTCAGCCATCCGCGCAACGATCGAACCAGAGAGTCATCGTTAGCCCCGTTCTCACGGGGCGATCTAGTGCCAGAAGGGTCGTTCATATCCGTTCAGTCTGCTCCACGCCCGCGTCACGACGCCGGCGAAACGGCGTAAGGATCGGCAATGCCGAGGCCGGCCAGGATGACCCGCTCTTGCTCTTCCATCTCTTCGGCGTCCGCCTCTTCGAGATGATCATAGCCCAGAAGATGCAGCACGCCATGGACCAGAAGATGCGCCAGATGATCACCCAGCGTCTTTGCTTCGGCTTCGGCCTCCCGGGACGTCGTTTCAAAAGCCAACACCACATCGCCCAGCAACAAGGGGCCGACCGGCGGCAGATCCTCTTCCCCTTCCAAAGCGGCGAAGGATAAGACATTGGTCGGCTTGTCCTGACCGCGATATTGCCGATTCAGGGATTGCACCATGGCATCGTCAGCCAGAACCACGCTGATTTCGACGCGCTCCAGCGATCCTTCCGGCAAAGCCTCGATCGCGCCCTCCAAAGCGGCCCGAACAACGCGCTGACACAAATCCTCGGCCGTCGGCAGGGCTTCAAGCCATTGCGCACAAGGCAGAGCAATGCCGATATCGGGTCCGTTCATCGACGATCTCCATCGGGGTCCTTGGCGCGACGGTCACGGATGTCATAGGCACGGACGATTTCCGCGACCAGCCCATGGCGAACCACGTCACGGTCGGTAAAATGCACAACCCCGATCGACGGCACCGTTTCCAAAATATCCAAGGCGTCCTTCAAACCCGACCGCGTGCCGGGCGGCAAATCGATTTGCGACAAATCGCCCGTCACCACCATGCGCGAATGCTCACCCAACCGGGTCAAAAACATTTTCATTTGCACCGGTGTGGTGTTCTGCGCCTCGTCGAGGATGACGAAGGAGTTGGCCAGCGTCCGACCTCGCATGAAAGCCAGCGGCGCCACTTCGATATCGCCGGCTGCCAGTTTCTTCGCCACCTGATCGCCCGGCAGCATGTCGTGCAAGGCATCGTAAAGCGGCCGCAGATAAGGATCGACTTTGTCCCGCAGGTCTCCCGGCAAAAACCCCAATCGTTCGCCGGCCTCGACAGCCGGACGCGACAGGATAATGCGATCGACCTCGCCCTTGAGCATCATGGAGACCGCCTTGGCGACGGCCAGATAGGTCTTGCCTGTTCCAGCCGGCCCCAAACCGAACACCAGTTCCCGACCGTCCATGGCGCGCATATAGTCGGCTTGCACCGGTGTGCGCGCCGCGATATGGCGTTTGCGCGTGATATAAACCGGGCGATCGGCGTTCGACGCGCCGTCGGCCGCCATCCTGAGCGCCGCGTCGATATCCGCCGATTCGATCGGCACGCCTTGGCTCAATCGGCGATAGAGATCGGCAAGAACCGCTTGCGCTTCTTCAACCAATGCGGCCGGACCATCGATGGTCACCGCATTGCCACGCGACATCAAGCTCACCCCAAGTTGCCGCGCAATGCGTTCCAGATGAGTGTTGGCCGGCCCCAACAACATCTGCAACAGGGCATTGTCGTCGAATTCCCGGATAACTCTGGCATTGTCTGACATCGACGAATCCGTCACGCGCAGGCCCTACGCTCCACAAGGTTGGCCGCCAGGGAATTGGGATTGGCGGCGACCATTTCCAATCGCTGTACCGTGTTCAGCATGCTCTCCGGGGCGGTGACGAAGACCGACTGCATATAAGGACTGCGCCCAATCAACTGACCGGCATGGCGCCCCGGACGATCGAGCAGGACATCGAAAGAACGCCCGACACACCCCTGGTTGAACGCCGTCGCCTGCGCGGCAATCAAGCTTTGCAGGGCCGCCAGCCGTTCATCCTTGCTGTCCTCGGCCACTTGATCCTCCATCGCTGCGGCGGGTGTGCCCGGCCGGGGACTGTATTTGAAGGAATAGGCCTGGGCGAACCCTATGTCTCTGATCAATCCGAGCGTGCTCTCGAAGTCGGCGTCGCTTTCTCCGGGAAAGCCGACGATGAAATCCGAAGATAAGGCCAAATCCGGCTGGGCGGTGCGCAAGCGATCGATCAAACGGCGATAATCGTCCGCCGTATGCTGGCGATTCATCTGGGCGAGGATGCGATCCGAGCCCGACTGCACCGGCAGATGCAGGAACGGCATCAATTGAGGAATGTCTCGATGGGCGGCGATCAGATCCTCGCCCATGTCTCTCGGATGCGACGTCGTATAGCGGATTCGTTCGATACCGGGAACATCCGCCAGGGCGCCGATCAACCGGCCGAGCCCCCAACCGCAGCCGTCCGGTCCATTTCCGTGGTAACCATTGACATTCTGGCCCAGCAAGGTGATCTCGCAGGTCCCGCCCTCGACCAGACTCCGGGCTTCCGCCAGAACCGCTGCGACGGGACGAGAATACTCGCCGCCCCGCGTATAGGGCACGACGCAGAAGCTGCAGAATTTGTCACAGCCCTCCTGCACGGAGAGGAATGCCGACGGCCCTTGGACCGACTGCGGCGGCAGATGATCGAATTTCGGTTCGGCCGGAAAATCGGTGTCCAGCACCTGGGCGCCGGCCCGGCTGGCCTTGGCGACCATTTCGGGCAACCGGTGATAGGTTTGCGGCCCCAACACGATATCGACGTAAGGCGCACGGGCCAGAATTTCCTCGCCTTCGGCTTGGGCGACGCATCCGGCCACGGCGATGATCAATCGCTGGCCGTCGGGCTTCGCCTGTTTCAGCAACCGGAGGCGTCCCAACTCCGAGAACACTTTTTCCTCGGCATGCTCGCGGATATGACAGGTGTTGAGGATCACCATATCGGCATCCTCGACCCGCTCGGTCGCTGCATAACCCAGCGGCGCCAAGACGTCCGCCATCCGGGCAGAGTCGTAAACGTTCATCTGGCAACCGTAGGTGCGAATAAAAAGTTTCTTTGCCAAGGATCAAATACTCAAAAATATCGGGAGAACGGCGTCATTCCCCTGTTGATAACTAACATCGCGTGTCGGGAAGTCAAGTTACCCAATGATAACGGTGTCCGTCGCGACGGAACGGCCGGCCAGTCCGGCATTGGCCTGAACCACGCCGCGGCGAACGGCATTATAGCAATGATCCGTCAGCGCCTTTCGCGAACCGAACTGTTCCAAGGTGACCGGGGGATGAAAATCCACTTCGACGGTCACCCGGCCAAGACCAAGCACTGTCCACAAATGGGACGCCAACTCCATATCGCCGTACCAGGCGAAATAGGGGCGCCAACCGCGCCCCATCGGCAATCCGCCCAAATGCGTATAGGCGATTGATATCGGTTGCACGGACAGGGGCCGACCGTCGGGCAACCGCGTCTCGGCAACCGAGAACAAGGCGCTTTTGAACGGCAACACGCGATTCCCGTCGTTGCTGGTACCTTCGGGGAATAAGACCAGCGATTCGCCGACGGCCATCAAGCGGTCGAGCAACTGGTCTTTTTGTTCCCTGCTGCGCCGCGAGCGCCGCTCGATAAACACGGTTCGCCCCAACTTGGCCATGAAGCCGATGCCGGGCCATTGCCTCACTTCCTTTTTGGCGATAAAGGCCGCCGGCACGAGAGCGCCGATGACGACGATATCAAGATAGGAGGCGTGATTGGCGACGAACAACGCCGGTCGGTCCGGACAAGGCGCACCGCGAACGACCAAATCGATCCCGATGATTCTGGCGGCGCCTTGCCAAAAAAACTGGGCGATCGACCGGCATCGTCCGACCCTCTGGAAAAAGCCCAACACCGCGACCAGGGGAACGATCGCCAACACCCAAACAACGAAGCAAAACAACCGCATGGCGGCTGCCACCGGCATATGCATCGCGTCTGTCTGACTCTCGGCCTTCGCCACGGCGGGCATGCTCATAAAATGCGCGTGGCGGTGCGGTCGTAATGGCGAAAATATTTGTCGGTGATCAGATCCGTTTTAACGATCACGCAGACATCGGTGGTGTTGAACTGATGATCGATGACCGCGCCATCGCCGACGAAGCCGCCCAAGCGAAGATATCCTTTGATCAAAGGCGGCAGTTCCGCCACGGCGTGGCGCGCGGTGGCCGCTTCGGCCGGCAGCAAATTCATATTGGTATAAAGCGCCGGAAGAGCGCGCGGCCGAATCGATTCGGGCGCCAGATGGTTGTGGTAGAGGAAGCTGAGCGGCACGGCCAGCGCCTGCGGATCGATCCCGTGCAAACTGGCGCAACCGAACATGAGGTCGATATTGCGGGAAAACACGTAACCGGCAATTCCCCGCCAGAGACATTGCATGGTCATGCGCGTGCGGTAAGCGGGGTCGACGCAAGACCGTCCGAGTTCGAGAACATGTCCGGGAAAAGCGGCGATTTTCTCGATGTCATATTCGCTGGCGGTATAGAAGCGCGAGAACTTCGGGTTGTCGCGGCGTTGCAATCGGTAGGTCCCGACCACGCCTTCCGCCCCGTCGCCTTTGGAGCGGTCAATCACCAGCAGATGATCGCAAACCCCATCAAAGTCATCGAAGTCACGCCCCGCGACCGCCATTTCCGGAGTCGGCAGAGCCCCCATTTCGTCATAGAAGACGCGGTAGCGAAGTCGCTGCGCCGCCTCCACTTCCGCAGATGACGCCGCCAGCCGCACTTCAAGACTGGCCGCCCCCGTATCATCCACGTCGGACACCTCAGCTTTCATCATCCCTCGTTCGACTTTCGGCGCCGATCGATCGCCGGTCGGAATCATTGGTTTTCGTTGCCCTCGCCTGGCGTCAGCGGCACCGCATAAAGCTCAAGGCGATGACCCACCAGCTTGAAACCGAAGCGGCGCGCGATCTCACGCTGCAAAGCCTCGATCTCGGGGTTTTGGAATTCGATGACGCGGCCACTCTGCATATCGATCAAATGGTCG
>DATNIV010000044.1:0-4356 GCA_035604255.1 Telmatospirillum sp.
CCTCGATCAGCGACGTGGTTTCCTCATCGACCTTACGCCGAATATTCGGATCGGCCTTTTCGGCGCCGGCCTTGTTCAGAAGCACTTGCTCGCCCTGACTGGCAGATGAGAGGCCGCCCAAGGTGAGATTGGACCGGCCAGGAACCAACACGCTTTTGACTTGGTCGCGAACGGTGCCTTCTTGCGGACGTGTCGCACCCGGCATCGGCGGGCGCAAGGAAAAGTCCGGCGGCTGGGCCAAAGGCGCCCGAGCGGTAACGGCGAATTCATCGGGAGGGGCTTTATCGTAGCCAAGAGCCCGACGCATCTCGCTGCAACCGGTTAACGACAAGGCGGCGATAACAATCAACCCAGCGGCAAGGCGAACCATGGTCATGTGAGGTCTTCCTGAGATCATTGCGTATTCATATTCGAATCCCGCGCAGCAAACAAGGAGTCGAACACCAAGAGTGCGGCACCGATGCAAACAGCGGAATCGGCGACGTTGAAAATCGGCCACCAATCGAAGGCGCCGATGTGCACATAAAGGAAATCAACCACGGCGCCAAACCGCAAGCGATCCACCACATTGCCAAGGGCGCCGCCAACCACCAGACCGAGAGACGTCAACACCAACCGATCGCGGGTCTTGGCCATCCAAGCGAGCAAAAAGCCGCAGATGACCACGGAAAGGCCGGTGAAAAAGATGACATTGTAATCGCCGCCATTGTTGCCGACGCCGAAACTGACGCCGCGATTCCAGGTCAGGACGAAATCGAGAATCGGCAGCGCCTCCAGTCGCATCGACGAGGAAAAAGGCGTCCCCACCACGCCCTCAGGCCGGAAGTGGGCAAGAATGCTCCACTTGCTGACCTGATCGAGCAACGCCACGACGACGGCAATCGCCAACCCGAACAAGAGACTTTTGCGGATGTCCGCACTCTTCGCCCGCGAGGACATCAGAGGACGGCCCCTTTTTCAACAGCATCGGCGCAGCGTCCGCACAGTCCCTCGTGACCATGCGTGCCGACGTCGGGCAAGACCTTCCAACAGCGGAGACATTTGTCGCCGTCGGCGATCTGGAACAGCACGCCGACACCGGGCACCTCGGCCAAGGTGAAGGCCCCGGCGGGAATCGCGCCCCGTTCGATCTGGATCTTCGAGGTGATCGAGATCTCGGCCAAGTCGAAGCCGTCGAGGTCGACCTCGTAATCCGGTGTCAAGATGAGCGTTGGCGCGGCCTGCAAGCTGGAGCCGATGTGTTTGGCCCCACGCTCGATCTCCAAGGCGCCGGTCACGACACGGCGCAGATCGCGGATCTTCGTCCAGCGTTCGGCCAAGGCGTCATCGCGCCATGACGCCGGCACGTCGAAGAAGCCTTCGAGATGGACGCTGCCCTGGTCGTCGGGACGACGGGCCAGATAGGCCTCCTCGGCGGTGAAGCACAAGAACGGCGCCAGCCAGCGGATCAGGCAACTGCACAAAAGATCCATCACCGTGCGCGTCGCCCGGCGGCGAATATCCGACGGATGGTCGCAGTAAAGCGAATCTTTCCGGATATCGAAGTAGAAAGCGGAAAGATCGACGGCGCAGAAATTGTGCAATTCGGCGAACAGACCGTGAAACTGGAAATCGTTACAAGCCTGACGCACCAGGCCGTCCAATTCGGTCAGGCGATGCAGCACCCAGCGCTCAAGCGGCGGCATCTCCGCCACCTCCAGCCGTTCGGCCTCGGTGAATCCGTCGAGGGCCCCCAACAGATAGCGCAGCGTGTTGCGCAACCGGCGATAGATGTCGACCTGCGTCTTGATGATCTCCGGACCGATCCGCAAATCTTCCGAAAAGTCCGAACCGACCACCCAGAGACGCAGAATATCGGCGCCATATTGGGCGACCACTTCCTGCGGAGCGACCACATTGCCCAAGGACTTGGACATTTTGCGGCCTTCCTCGTCGAGGACGAAGCCATGGGTGAGCACCGCGTCGTAAGGCGCGCGTCCGCGCGTTCCGCAAGCCTCCAGCAGCGAGGAATGGAACCAGCCGCGATGCTGATCCGAGCCTTCCAGATAAAGCGAGGCCGGCCAGGGCAACCCCCACGCCCCACTTTCCAGAACGAACGCATGGGTGCAGCCGGAATCGAACCAGACGTCGAGAATATCGCCGACCTGGTCCCAGTCCTCCGGTTGGTAGGCGTTGCCCAGGAAGCGCTCCGGCGGCGAGACGAACCAGGCATCGGCCCCTTCGGTTTCGACGGCGGCGGCGATGCGGTCGATCACCGCCTGGTCGCGCAGAACCTCACCGGTGGTCTTATGGACGAAAACGGTGATCGGCACACCCCAGGCGCGTTGGCGCGACACGCACCAGTCCGGCCGGCTCTCGACCATCGAATAAATCCGATTGCGCCCTTGGGCCGGTACCCAGCGGGTCTCGTCGATGGCCGCCAAGGCTTTGGCCCTGAGATCGTTGGTCTGCATGCTGATGAACCACTGGGGCGTCGTGCGGAAAATCAGCGGCGCCTTGGAACGCCAGGAATGCGGATAGCTGTGCTTGATCTTGCCATGATGCAGCAGCGCGCCGACCGCCTTCATCGCCTCGATCACCGGTTTGGCGACCGGAGAGTAATATTCGCCCTTCTTGCCGGCGGCCAACACCGATTGACCGGCGAACAGCGGAACGGACGGGTAGTAGGTACCGTCCGGCATGACGGTGTCCGGCACCGCGATGCCATGCGCCTTGCCCAAATGCCAATCGTCCTCGCCATGACCGGGGGCGATATGCACGAAGCCGGTGCCGGTGTCGTTGGTGACGAATTCGCCGGGCAACAAGGGCACGGCGAAGGCGTAACCGCCTTTGGCCTCGGGGTGCGCCGCCAAAGGATGGGCCAGAACGGTGCCGGCCAAGGTCTCGCCGGCCAAGCTCGCCACCACACTGTACGCCGTCACCTTGGCGTCGGCCATCACCTGTTCGGCCAAATCCTCGCTCAAGACCAGACGTTCGCCCGGCACGGCCAGGCTGCCGTCGCCCACCTGATCGACGCGGATGACGTGATAGGTCATGGCGGGACCGAAGGCGACCGCCCGGTTCCCCGGCATGGTCCAGGGCGTGGTGGTCCAGATGACCACCGAGGCGCCCTCCAGTTCCGGACAACTGGCTTTGACCACCGGGAAGCGGATCCAGATGGTGATGGAACTGTGGTCGTGATATTCGATTTCGGCCTCGGCCAGCGCGGTTTTTTCCACGACCGACCACATCACCGGCTTGGCCCCCTTGTAGAGGCCGCCGTTCATCACGAATTTGCCCAACTCGCGCACGATCTGCGCCTCGGCGGCAAAGGCCATGGTGGTGTAGGGGTGATCCCAATCGCCTTCCAGGCCAAGCCGCTGAAATTCGGCCTTCTGAATTTCGATCCACTGCGCGGCGAAATCGCGGCATTCCTTGCGGAACTCGATTGGATCGACGGCATCCTTGTCGAGGCCGGCGTCACGATATTTTTCTTCGATTTTCCATTCGATGGGCAGGCCGTGGCAGTCCCAGCCCGGGACATAATGAGCGTCGCGCCCCAGCATCTGCTGGCTGCGATTGATCACGTCCTTCAAAATCTTGTTGAGCGCATGGCCGATGTGCAAATGCCCATTGGCATAGGGAGGTCCGTCATGCAGAACGAATTTTTCCCGTCCCGCGCCTTGCGCGCGCAATTTCCCGAACAAGCCGATCTCTTTCCACCGAGCCAGCAGTTTCGGTTCCAAATCGGGCAGACCGGCCTTCATCGGGAAGTCGGTCTTGGGCAGGAATACGGTGGTTTTATAATCTGTGGTCATGGCCTTGCTCATTATCGGGCGCCGACGTCGCCAACGCTTGGCGTGCGGCCTGGCAGTCTTCTTCGATTTGTCTCTTGAGGGACGGAAGACCGGAGAATTTCCGCTCGGGGCGCAGGTATTCAACCAGGCCGACGCGCAGATGGCGACCATAAAGATCGCCGTTGAAATCGAACAGATGAACCTCGAGAAGAACATCTTCGCGATCGAAGGTCGGTCTGTTGCCGAAATTCGCCACACCGGGGCGCCAGTCGGTGGACCCTCCCATATCGATGCCGGCCATCACCGCGTAAACGCCGGTGGCCGGATGCAGATATTCGGCCAATTCGATATTGGCGGTGGGAAAACCGATGGTGCGGCCGCGCGCATCGCCATGCTCGACCCGGCCTTCGATCTCCCAGTTCCGCCCGAGCAGCCGGGCCGCTTCCCGTGGCCGGCCGGACACCAGGGCCTCGCGAATCCGCGTCGACGAATAGACCGCGCCGTCCGCGGTCATGGCCGGGTCAATACAAGTCACGCCAAAACCGCAGAGATCCGCCATTTTACGCAAAAATGCCACGTC
>DATNIV010000045.1:0-6836 GCA_035604255.1 Telmatospirillum sp.
CTGATCGCTCCCAATCTGACCGATCTCGAAGCCAGCGTTGAGGAGGCCCGCCGTTACCGTGAGTTGGCCGAAGAGATTCAAAAAGGCGTCCAGGCCATCGTCGATGGTGTGATCGCCAAAGAGATTTCCATGGCCGGTTTGGAGTTCGGTCTGGAATTTTCGCAAGATGTCGAACAGGCCATCGAGGCGTTTATCGCCACGCATCAAGCCGATGATGGAGGGTTTGGCCTGTAAGGCTCAGAAAAAACGGGAGCATTATCGAAGACTCGAAGCCGGAAGGTTGTTTTTGCGATCCTCAACACGACTTATTTTTTCATAGGAGCGTTCCCTCGGTTTCGAGTAAAACATTCCTAAATTTTTGGCAGTGTGGCGTCTGCTAGAGTGGTTTGCGAACGGACGGAATCACGAAGAGTCTTCGTTATCCCCGGGCTTGAGCCTTAGGATCCATGGATTGCCGGGTCAAGGCCGGCAATGACGGTAACGAACGTGATCCCGTATGATCGCAAACCGCTCAAGGACGTCAGCGTCGTGTTTTCCTGTCCTCTTTCAAAGGCTGAAATCGTTGACGAACAGATCGAAAATCACCCCGGTGGTCCTCTCCGGGGGCGCCGGAACCCGACTCTGGCCTTTGTCGCGCGAACAGTTTCCCAAGCAGTTGCTGCCGCTGGCCGGGGTGCAGTCGATGATCCAGGAGACGTTGCTGCGATTCAATGATCCGGCCCGATTCTCCGCACCCATCGTGGTCACCAATGAAGAGACGCGCTTTACCGTCGGCGAGCAGATGCGGGCGATCAAGATGGAGCAGGGCGCCATCGTTCTCGAACCGGTGGCGCGCAATACCGCTCCGGCGGTGACGGCGGCGGCATTGCTCGCGTTGGAAAGCGATCCCGATGCCGTCTTGCTGGTGGTCCCTTCCGACCATGTGATCGGCGATGTGGCGGGTTTTTTGGCGCAGATCGAGACGGCTCTCGGCGCGGCGCGGGACGCGCTGGTGACCTTCTCCATTCTGCCGACACGGGCGGAGACCGGCTATGGCTATATCCGGCGGGGTCAGCCGCTGGAGAGCAGTCCTGGGGTATTCTCGGTCAGCGCCTTTGTCGAGAAGCCGGATGAAGAGCGTGCTCGCGGGTTTCTGGCGGCCGGCGACTATTTCTGGAACAGCGGGATGTTTCTGTTCTCGGCGAAGCATTTTCTGGATGAGATTGAACGCCACGCGCCGGAGGTTCTGACCGCTGTTCGCGCGGCGGTGGCTGACCGCGCCACGGATTTGGATTTCATTCGGTTGGACGCCACGGCATTCGCCGCATCGCCCAGCATTTCCATCGATTATGCGGTTATGGAACACACCACGCGGGCCGCGACCGTCCCCTGCGATATCGGCTGGACGGATGTCGGGGCCTGGTCGGAGCTCTGGCGGATCGCCGAGAAGGATGCGGACGGCAATGTCTTGCAGGGCGATGTCATCGTCGAGCGGAGCAGCAACTGCTATGTGCGGAGCGAGGGGACGCTGACCACGGCGGTCGGCGTCGAAGATCTGGTCATCGTTGTGACCGATGATGCGGTGATGGTGACAAGGCGCGATCGCGCGCAGGACGTCAAATTGATCGTCGATCGGTTGCGCCGTGATCAGCGTCGCGAACTGACCGCGCATGATCGCGTCCATCGCCCTTGGGGCTATTATCAGACGATCCAGGTCGGCGAGCGGTTTCAGGTGAAACGGCTCACCATCAACCCGGGCGGCAAGCTCTCCTTGCAGAAACATTACCATCGCGCCGAGCATTGGGTGGTGGTCAATGGGACCGCATTGGTGACCCGTGGCGAGGACAGTCTGCTGCTTCACGAGAACGAATCGGTCTATCTGCCGCTGGGGTGCCTGCACCGACTGGAAAATCCCGGCAAGATACCGCTCTGCCTGATCGAGGTGCAATCCGGTGGCTATCTGGGCGAGGACGACATCGTCCGACTTGAAGACACCTATGGGCGCAGTTAAGGATTTCGATGATGCCAACAGTTCACCGCTTTCATCCCACCTCTTTGCGTGAATATGACATCCGCGGCATCGTCGGCGAGACGCTGTTTGCCGCCGATGCGGAAGCGCTCGGCCGAGCTTTCGGCACTCTGGTGGTGCGCAACCGGGGCCATGTCGTGTGCGTCGGTTATGACGGACGGCTCAGTTCTCCGGAGCTCGAGGCCGCCGTGGTGCGAGGGCTGGTCGCCACCGGCCTCGAGGTTCGCCGCATTGGCCGTGGTCCGACGCCGATGCTCTACTATGCCGCCCACACCATGAGCGCCGATGGCGGCATCATGGTGACCGGATCGCACAATCCGCCGGACCATAATGGTTTCAAGATGGTGTTCGGCGGCAAGCCGTTTTTTGCCGATCAGATCCAGGAACTCGGACGATTGGCGTCGTCCGGTGATCTGGAAAGCAGGGACGGCGGCTCTGCGCATGAGGTTTCCGTGCGCGAAAACTATATCCGGCGACTGGTCGAGGATTACAACGGCGTTCGTCCGCTCAAAGTGGTCTGGGATGCCGGCAACGGCGCCGCCGGCGAGGTCATGGTCGAACTGACAAAGCGCTTGCCCGGCGAGCATATTTTACTCAACGAGGTGATCGATGGGCATTTCCCCGCGCATCACCCTGATCCGACCGAGCCGGAAAATCTTGAGCAATTGATCGAAACGGTGATTCGCCATGGCGCCGAATTGGGCGTCGCCTTCGACGGCGATGGCGATCGGATCGGGGTGGTCGATGCCAAAGGCCGTATCCTGTGGGGCGATCAGATGATGATGCTTCTGGCCGAAGATGTGCTGAAGGATCGTCCCGGCGCCATGATCCTGGCCGATGTCAAAGCCAGCCAATGTCTGTTCGACCATATCGCCCAACAAGGCGGGCAGCCGGTGATGTGCCGTACCGGGCATTCGCTGATCAAGACGCGGATGGCGGAAACCGGAGCGCCTTTGGCCGGTGAAATGTCCGGCCATATCTTCTTTGCCGATCGTTACTACGGCTTTGACGACGCCCTCTACGCGGCTGTGCGCTTTCTGAGCCTGATCGCGCGTTGGACCAACCAGTCCCTGGCCGATCGCTATGACGCTTTGCCGCGCGTGTTCAATACGCCGGAGTTGCGCATCACGTGCGCCGACGAACGCAAGTTCACCGTGGTTGCCGAGGTCAAGGAACGGCTCGCCGGAACCGGCGCCAATGTCTCCGACGTCGATGGCGTGCGGGTCAGCACGACGGACGGCTGGTGGCTGCTGCGCGCGTCGAACACGCAGGCGGTCCTGGTTGCCCGCTGCGAATCGACTTCCGAAGAGGGATTGGCGCGGCTAAAGACAACGTTGGCGGCGCAACTGGCGGGGTCTGGATTGTCTTTGTAGACGAACGGATTTGGGGGGCGTCAGCAACCTTCCGCACAAGAGCGGGACACTTTTTGATATTATCCTAAAAAAGGCATTTCACCACAGAGACACAGAGACACAGAGAACGCAGAGATCTCTCAAAGTGTTGCGGAAACTCGAAGGCTCACCCGAAAGGTGACGGGAATTATTCGACAAAGCCTTTGTTTTCCTCTGCGTTCTCTGTGTCTCTGTGGTTCATCTGCCAAATTTAGGATTATCCCGCCGCACGGCGCAGCGCGGCGACCAGGCGGGGGGTGACGGCGGACAGACTGTAGTCTTTCGCCAGCATGGCCCGTCCCGCCTCTCCCATGCGGCGGCGCAAATCGGGGTCCTTGGCCAGGGTGGCCAAGGCCTCTCGCCAATCGTCCGGGTTTTCTGCGAGAAAGCCGTTGATACCCTGGCGGACGACCTCGCAATTCATGCCGACCGGCGAGGCGACGACCGGCAGGCCGACAGCCATATACTGGAGCAGTTTGTAGGCGCATTTGCCGCGGCTCCAGGGATCGTCGCTGAGCGGCATGATGCCGACGTCGAAGCTGAGAAGCTGTTCGACCTCGCGGGCCTCGTCCCATGGCAGGATGGTGGCGTCGAGTCCCGGCAGGTCTCCGGCGCCGATGACGGTCAGGCGAGCCCAGCCTTCCCTGATCATGGCGGCCAGCGTGGGCAGGAGCGGGCGCAGATAGGCCTCCGCCGTGGTCGGCGTTCCAATCCAGCCGATGCGCAAGGGGCCGGCGTTGCCGTCATTGCCGGGCTTGACCCGGCAATCCATGGATCCCCGGGTCAAGCCCGGGGATGACGAAGACACCGGGAGTGCGTCGTCAAGATTGACCGGTGTCGGCTGTTGAAGAATTTCCGTCGCTCCGGCCTCGCGCGCCCAGGTGGCGAGGATGTCATTGCCGACCACGGTCAGTCGCGCTCGCCGGACCAAAGCCTCGAATTTCGTACCGAGCAGGGCACGGACGAGGGAATGCCGATGCGTCGCATAACGATGGAACCAGGCGTCGTCGAAATCGAGAACGAAGGGCACGCCCCGCATCAAGCGCAGTTCGGCGGCGAAGGGCAGCCACGGGAAAGCTTCTTTTTCCACCCAGAGCGCGTCGAAGGCGCGCGCCGTCCTGAGGACCGTCAACCGCCGCCAATAACAGCCCAGAATGGCGCCAAGCTTCGGTTTTTGTCCGCCATAAAGGCCGGGAAGGTAGGAATCGTCGAAGAACGGCGAAACCGTGACCTCGATGCCGGCGGTCCGCAGCGCCGGCAAATAGGCGAGAAAGCGCGTGCGGCTGCTGGCACCCTGTCGGGGATAGCGGGTGAGGGCGAGGATGGACAGGGGGCGGGGCGATACGGGATCCCTCTCTTTTCCGTCAATGCCGGGCCCGCGTGCTTCGCACGCAATTCGACAATCGCCGGCGAAGCCGGCAGGCCGGCAATCCATGGATCCCCGGGTCAAGCCCGGGGATGACGAAGACATATCGGAGCCGAAAATATTGGGCAGATCGGACCACAGCATGCCGGCGCCGTTGATGGCGTCGGTCATCCCGGTGAGGGAACCGCTTGCCGCGCTCTTGGCCATGCGGGCGAGCGGGGCCAGAAGCAATCCGTCGACGGTGAGCGCCAGCGCCCCCAGGCGGCCGAAATATTTCTGCGCATATTGGATGCGGCTGCGCGCGCTGTAGAACTGCCGGCGGGCCTTGATCTGGTTGGTGGTGCCACAGCCGACGTGGATGGCGCTGACGGCGGCGTTATGCACGCAAAGATCGCCGCCGAGAGCGATGCGCCGGCAGAGATCGACATCCTCGTAGTAGACGAAAAAGCGTTCATCGAAACCGGACAAACGGGCGAAGACCGATCGGCGTATCAGGAGAAACGCTCCCATCACCTGCGGCACCGCTCGGGTATCTTCGTGATCCCAGTCCGTCAGGAAATGGGGCGGGAAGACCTTGGGCAAAAGCCGGTCCAAGCCGATCGATTGGGCGACCATGCGGCCCACCGTCGGGAAGCGGGCGCAGCAGCGTTGGGTCTTGCCCGAGGGATCCCGCAGGCGGATCGTCGACACCGCGACGCGATCATTGGTTTTGGCCTCCATGAAGGCGACCGCATCCTTTAACGTGTCCCGATCGAGGACGGTGTCGGGATTGAGGAACAGCAGATAGTCGGCCGTCGAGTCAGCCGCGCCGATATTGCAGGCGGCGCCGAAACCGCGATTGGCGGGCAAGCGGATCGGGGTGAACGGTGGGGAGGCGAAGGGAAGAGTGTCGAGCGAACCGTCGGTGGAGGCATTGTCGACCACCACCATGCGGCTCAGCGTGACCTCACCGAGATCGCTGGCGAAGACGGACGCCAGACATTGCCGCAGCAAAGCACCGGCATTCCAGTTGACGATGACGATGTCGAGGCAAGGCATGCGAATTCATCCGTGGAAAATACTGTGAATACACCACAGAGACGCTGAGAGCGCCGAGGTGGCCCGAAGGAGTTCGCGGAATGACGAAGAAGAAATCGCCATTTCCGAGCGTTTTCTTACTTCTTCGCGCGCTCTGCGTCTCTGTGGTGAACTTTACATAATACGCCTTTGAAACCCGCTGCCGTGGTCTGTCAATCCCTGTCGTTGAGCGAGCGGATGATTTTCAGGCGAGGGTGCATATGTTCGTGCAGGACTCGAAGAATGAGGACGCCGTCAATGCCATCCGACAATCTGCCGGTCTTGTAGTACAAGCAATGTGCCGCGCCCCCGCGTCGCTTCGCGGATAATTCCAGATGGAAGAGGCGAACATCCGGCCGAATCGCCCTGCAATCGATCGAACCGCCACGAAAAGGATCATCGGCGATCATCGCGATTCCGTGGTCGATAATCTTCGCATAGGTCGCGAGCTGACGTGGCCCAAACATTTTTGCCGTATCCGAAAGGATGTCTTCGATATCCTTGTCAGCGAGATCCGTGAGTTCGTATCTCATTCAGCCGAAATGTTCTTTCGTGACGGAGTCCGCGATTTCCATCACTGACCGTTTGGAGACGCGCCCAGCCGCCGCATGGTCAAGACCTCGGTCAATCTCTCGGCGCAAGATCGCCAGCCTTTCTTGTTCTAACGCCCTCTCATGGCGTAGCAAGCGTAACGCTTCCCGCACAACTTCGCTCGAACTCGCGTAGCCTCCTTCCGTCGCTTCTTGTTCAACGAACGCGACCATCTCGGCGGGAAGACTGATGTTCATGGTGGCCATGACGTTGCTCCAGCGCAATGCATCGTCAGGAATGTGGTGCGCTTGGCAAAAATTGTCAATTACGCTTTCGTCAGCAGATGGATTGCCGGGTCAAGATGCTATGGGGTGGCGGCCGCGAAATTGGATAACCTGCTGGTCCGCCAAGACTGTCAGGAGCATCCGATGAGCGAACAGTTTAATCCGCGCACCCCCGCGACCGCCTTTGATCACACTACCAC
>DATNIV010000046.1:0-2712 GCA_035604255.1 Telmatospirillum sp.
CACGCACGCGGGGATCCGGATCGCTGCGCAATTTAAGCAGAAATCGTTGCGGCAGGCGTTCCGCCGCAACCACGCGGACCTCGGGATCGGGATCGTCAACGACGCTCGGCAACTGAAAAAGATTGGCATGACGCGCAGCAAGGGCCCGCAACAGAAAATAGGGCTCCTGCAACGAAGGGCCAGCCAGTTCGGGATGAGCACGAAGAAAACGATCGATCCGATTTGATCGGCGATCTTGAATGCAGACCTTACCCTTTTCGCAATCGCCGCTGGCAAGCCATTCCCGATGCGGGCAGAGGGCGCAATCCACCGCATTGCCGTGCCAATCGAGAGGTTCCTCCTGCCCGCTCATCGCCAAGCTCCCTTTCGGATACGACTCCGTCACGCCATTCTTTCGCCGACATACGGATGGCTAAGCCAACGCGCGCCCCTTGTCGCTGTTCACCCGCCCCCACCAAGCCAAGGCAGACGCCTCGATAAAATCATGGGCGTAGTCGTCAACCACCGCGATACCCGCCTCCGCCAGCGTCCGGCGCGGACAATCCCCGATGCGGGCCACGAGCACCACCGAGACCCCCTCCAAGGCTTTGATAACGACATCCAGGCTTTCTTCTTCGCCATAGCCGCCTTTGCAGTAATTGTCGGCGCGGCGGATCCCCAGAAACCGTACGGATTGACCGTCGACTTCAAGCAGTTGAAACTCGCGGGCATGGCCGAAATGCTGATTGATGCGCCCGCCCCCTTTGGTCGCCACCGCCACCAGAAGAGGCTTTCCCGCTCCGGCCGAACCGTGGCGGGCATGGCTTTCGGCAGCCCGCCGGTCAGCCCGTTCCTGATCGACAACACTCATGTAAAGCTCCCGGACTTTGGGATCGAAAACCGGTTCGTCCTCGATCTTGTCGAGGGTGAAATCGGACCCGAGATCCTCGCCCAACAGACCGACGGCGTCAGCGCGACATTGCCGACAATGGCGCATCAGTTTCGCGCCACCTTCAAGACGATCCTGTACGGCGGTCAATTCGATGGGCGTCGGGCCCCGTTGCCCGCTCAACCCGAAGAAGGTTCCATGCGCCGGATCGGAAATCAGCGGCATGACATTGTGCAGGAAGGCGCCTTTGGCTTTCACCACCCGATTGACCTCGGCCATATGCTCGTCGTTGATTCCCGGGATCAGGACGGAGTTGACCTTGACCAGAATGCCGGCAGCGACCAGTCGCTCCAGCCCCTCCATTTGACGCTCGTGCAGGATGCGGGCTGCCTCCAGCCCCGTCCATCGGCGATGATCGTGAAAGATCCAGGGGTAGATATGCTGCCCCACCAGAGGATCGACCGCACTGATGGTGATCGTCACATGATCGACATTGTAATCCTTGATGGTGTCGACATGATCGGCGAGCGCCAAACCGTTGGTCGACAGACACAGCTTCAAATGCGGCAAAGCCTTGGCGACCATCTCGAATGTGCGGAACGTCTTATGGGGATTGGCTAAGGCGTCACCCGGCCCGGCGATTCCCAAGACGGACAGTTGCGGCACTTTGGCGGCAACCGCCATGACCTTGCGCAAGGCCTCCTCCGGCGACAGCTTTTCACTGACCACACCGGGCCGGCTTTCGTTCGAACAATCGTATTTGCGATTACAATAATTGCATTGGATGTTACAGGCTGGCGCAACCGCAACATGCATGCGAGCAAAATAGTGATGCGCCTCTTCGCTGTAGCAGGGGTGATTTTTCACCTTCTCCCAGACCTCGGGAGACATATCGGCAGGACCTTGCGACGAACCACAGGATCCATTGCCTTTACTCGAGCAGCCACCAGATGCCTTGGCGACACTGGGGAGAGAAATGATTTGTCCGCTCACGCTGCCCTCCATGACGAGAAACATATTCGGAAGACTTGATTTGCAGGACGCGTGCCAAAGGCAGAAATGGCGAAATTACGCTATTTTTCCACTTTTCCCGTTGTTGGGCTTCCGACAACCATGTCGCGCTTACGACAAAGCCGCGACGCGACGGCGGCCTCATGGTGGTTATGGATTTCGGGACAAACTCAAACGAGCATCGACGCGCCCGGCGACGGGCTCAGATGAGCTTATACCGACCGGCGCTGATGAAAACTCATCAGCGCCTTCAGTCGCCAGCGCCGCCATCCGGCGGCTTCGGCGTTCGCCGGACGACCGGCGCGGCCGATACCAACCAGCGATGAGTCAAGCTCATCGCTGGTTGGCATTAAGACCAAGCTGCAGTGGTCGAAGCGAACTCCTGCGCCGAGCGGGACGCCTCCGCCTCCAGCAGGCTTTCGCGCGGACGATTCCGCGGGGGTTCAATGCCCCAGCCCCCGGGGTGGAACATCGTTAGGAACGTGTTCCGGCAGGAGCCTCTTATACCTTGAGCCCAACCATCAGACCGGCAGGTCGTGGGTCTTCAACAACCATTCTTCTCGGGCTATCCACGCCTCGAGGATCTTCACATGTTCGGCTTCTTCCCCGACGAACACTTTAGCCATGGCCACCACCTCGGGATCGCTGGCCGTTCCCGCCACGGTGTAATAGAACTCATAACCGCGTCGCTCCCCCTGCAAGGCCGCTTTCAAGGCATCCAGATGCGTGATGGACGCGTCGCCAGCCCAAAGTTCGGTACGTTCCGGTGTCACATAGTCTGGCCACATCAGCCGGGACGGCATGAGGTGACTGATGTCATTGGCACCGACACG
>DATNIV010000047.1:0-4187 GCA_035604255.1 Telmatospirillum sp.
GCGCCGCGCGAAACGGTGCAAGCCGAGACCTTGCCGCCTCCGGGCAGCCGCGAAAAGGCGGCGCCGATCGCTCAGGCGGCGCCGCCTCCGCCCCGGCAGACGGTCACCCCGCCGGATGCCCAGCAGCTGGAAAATCAGACCGTGCGTGTGGTGGGGGTGAAGCCGACGCAGATGTATATCCAGGCTGGCGCCTTTTCGCGCTATGACAATGCCCACCGCTTGAGCGCCTCTTTGTCGGCGATCGGCCAAACCAACATCACGCAAGTGGTGACGAAAGCTGGTACGTTGTTCCGCGTCCGCATGGGACCGGTGGCCAATCTGGACGCCGCCGACGCTCTGCTGGAAAAAGTCATTGGCTCGGGATTTCCCGACGCCAGGCTTGTGGTGGATTGATCCACGAAGCCTCCTTCTCCGCGCATTCGCTCCGAACAGCCGCGGATGCCCAACTCAAGGACTGTTAAGGACCATGCGTTCATATTCTAGCTTTGGCATCGCCGCCGGCGCGGCCTTTGCCCTATTCCTGACCTTAGGAACCACGGCCGAGGCCGAATCCATCGATACACAGGCCCGGCAGGCGATCATCGTCGATGCCAACACCGGCACTGTTTTGATGGAGAAAAATGCCGACGAGTTGATGACGCCGTCCTCCATGAGCAAGCTGATGACCGTTTATATGGTCTTCGAGCGTCTCAAAGAGGGCAGCCTGAAGATGACCGACGAACTCCCTGTGTCGGAAACCGCCTGGAAGAAGAACTACAAGAGCGAAGGCTCCTTGATGTTCCTGCCGGTGCATTCCATGGCCAAGGTCTCGGATTTGTTGCGTGGCGTGATCATTCAGTCGGGCAATGACGCCTGTTCGGTGCTGGCCGAAGGTTTGGCCGGCAGCGAGGAGGCCTTCGCCGAGCGGGAAACCCGCAAGTCCCGCGAGATCGGTTTGACCAAATCGACCTTCAAGAACGCCAGCGGCTGGCCGGTTCCGGGACATCAGATGACGGCGCGTGACTTGTCCATCCTGGCGCGACATCTCATTAACGATTTTCCCGAGTATTATCCGATCTTTGCCGAGAAGACCTTTTTCTTCAACAAAATCAAACAGGATAACCGCAACCCGCTGATCTGGCAGAACGTCGCCGGGGCGGACGGATTGAAGACCGGTCACACCGAAGACGGCGGCTATGGCGAGGTTGGTTCGGCGATCCGCGAGGGGCGGCGCGTCATCGTCGTGCTGAACGGCATGACCAGCATCAAGATGCGCGCCGAGGAATCCGAGCGGCTGATCGAATGGTCCTTCCGCGAGTTTGACGATTACAATCTGTTCAAAGCCGGTGAAACCGTCACCGATGCCGAAGTGTGGTTGGGCGTGGCGAAAACCGTGCCCTTGACTGTCGCCAAGGACGTGTTGATCACTCTGCCACGGACGGCGCGCCATGACATGAAGGTGACCGCCGATTTCAATGGACCGTTGCCGGCGCCGATCAAGAAAGGCGCCGAAGTCGGCACGCTGACCGTGACGGCGCCCGGAACGCAGCCGGTGCGGATTCCCTTGCTGGCCGGAGATGACGTCGAGCGTTTGGGCTTCTTCGGGCGCTTTGGCGCGGCGGTCAAACGGACGTTGTGGGGAGGCTGACGTAACTATGGCGCAAGGGCGTTTCATCACGTTCGAAGGCGGCGAGGGAAGCGGCAAGTCCACCCAGATGCGGTTGCTTGCCGACGCGTTGCGGGAGCATGGCTTGCCGGTGATCACCACCCGTGAACCGGGTGGCGCCACCGGCGCCGAGCAGATCAGGCATTTGCTGGTCGAAGGCGAACCGGGGCGTTGGGACCCGATGACCGAGGCGTTGCTGCATTTTGCCGCGCGTCGCGATCATGTGGTTCGCACGATCTGGCCGGCCCTGGCGGAAGGCCAATGGGTGTTGTGCGACCGCTTCGCCGATTCGACTCTGGCCTATCAGGGCTACGGTCACGGCCTGCCGGTCCATGCGATCGAGCAGCTTTACGACATGACGGTCGGCGGTTTTGCCCCCGATCTGACGCTGATTCTCGATTTACCGGTCGAGGAGGGCTTGCGTCGGGCCGCCGGTCGTGGCGGCGGCGAAGATCGTTACGAACGCATGGGAACGGCCTTCCACCAAAGATTGCGCCAGGGATTTCTGGACATCGCGCGCCACCACCCCCAGCGGTGCGTCCTGCTGTCCGCCACGGCGACGGTGGAAGAGGTGCAAGCCAAGGTCATCACGGCCGTGCGGGAGCGGCTTTTGGCAACAGCGCGATGAGGAGTCGGATCATGGGACTGCGGACCTTCGGTTTCCGGGCGGCGGCATGCTGTTTGGCCGGTCTTCTGATGTCGGGCGGCGCTAAGGCGGCTGAGGTCAAAGTGATGATTTCCGGCGGTCTTTCCGCGGCCTATCGCGCTCTGACCCCGGAGTTCGAGCAAAGCAGCGGCCATCACTTATCCACCGCCTGGGGCCCGTCGATGGGAACCACGCAGGATGCGATTCCGGTCCGGCTGCAACGCGGTGAATCCGCCGATGTGCTGATCATGGTCGGCTCCGCCCTCTCCGAATTGATCAAGCAAGGCAAGGTGGATCCGGCCAGCCGCGTCGATCTCGTTCGCTCGCCGATCGGCATGGTGGTGCGGGCCGGCGCCGCGAAACCGGATATCGGGTCCGTCGACGCCTTCAAGAAAACGCTGCTGGCGGCCACATCGGTGGTCTATTCGGATAGCGCCAGCGGCGTCTATGTCGGCACCGAATTGTTTCAGCGGCTGGGCATCGCCGATCAGATGCAAGCCAAAAGCCGCATGATCCCGGCCGAGCCGGTGGCCGCCGTCGTCGCTCGGGGCGAGGCCGAGATCGGTTTCCAGCAGGTCAGCGAGCTGCTGCCGGTGCCGGGAGCCGATTTTGTCGGTCCTTTGCCGGAAGAGTTGCAAAAGATGACCGTGTTTTCCGCCGGTATCGTCGTTGGGTCACCGGAACCGGCGGCGGCGAAAGCCCTGATCGCTTTCCTGGGCTCCCCGGCCGCGGCCCCGACATTGCGGACGAGCGGCTTGGACCCCATCCAGAAGTGAGCAGATCAAAAGGATGAACCGCCAGGACGCCAAGGCGTCAAGAAAGGCTCTCTCAAACCCTCGCCCCCTGTGGGAGAGGGTGGCCGCGACGCGGCCGGGTGAGGGGGACAACGCGCCATGACTCCGCTTGACGACAGCGCCCCAACGCCACGCACCACCGCCGATCTGCGCGGTCACGAAGGAGCCGAGCAGGCCTTTCTCGACGCCTGGATGTCGGGGCGGTTGGCGCATGCGTGGTTGATCTGCGGGCCGCGGGGTATCGGCAAGGCGACCTTGGCCTATCGCATCGCGCGCTTTGTCCTGAGCGGTGGCGGGGGGGCGGGCGGTCTGTTCTGCGATGCGCCGCAGAGCTTGGCGATCGGACGCGAGCATCCGGTGTTTCATCGGGTCGTGTCAGGAGGGCATGCCGATCTCAAAGTGATCGAGCGGAGCTGGACCGACGACAAGAAGACCCGCATGAAGACGGAAATTCCGGTCGACGATGTGCGGGCGATCGGCGGGTTTTTGTCGCTGACGCCAGCCGAAGGCGGATGGCGGGTGGTCATCATTGACGCGGTTGACGAGTTGAATCGCTCCGGCGCCAACGCCATTCTTAAACTACTGGAAGAACCGCCGAAAAACGCGCTTCTGCTGCTGGTTTCGCACAGTCCCGGCCGCTTGCTGCCGACCATCCGGTCGCGCTGTCGCCGTTTGGTGCTGCGACCTTTGGCCGAGGATCAGGTGGCAGCCTTGCTGGCCGAACGCTGTCCGGACCTCGCCCTTGCCGACGCCCGTGCCGTCGCCCGCCTGTCCGAGGGCAGCTTCGGCAAGGCCCTGGCTCTGGCGTCCGAAGGGGGCTTGACGCTTTATCGCGATATGGTGGGGCTGATCGGTGGGTTGCCTCGTCTCGATATCGGCGCCTTGCATGCGTTCGGCGACAAGGTTGTGAAGACTGACGAGAGTTTCCGGACTTTGGCCGATCTGTTCGCCGGATGGCTGGCCACGGCGGCCAGTCGGGCCGGTCGTGAGCGTTCGGCGCCCGAGGTGGTGGCCGGCGAAGCGGAGCTGCAAAGACGGTTGGTGAAAACCGCCGGTCTTGATCGTTGGGTCGAGGTGTGGGAAAAGACCAGCCACTTGTTCG
>DATNIV010000048.1:0-4355 GCA_035604255.1 Telmatospirillum sp.
TGACGCCCTCGCCGACGCCGCCCCCCATCATCGGAACGATGATGTAGAAGAAGGTATGGTAAATGCCGAGCCCCAGCACGGTGCCCAGCAATGTGCCGGCGCCTGCCGCGACGACCACGCCGCAGGCCAAGGGCACGAAAATTTTGACGATGCCTCGGATCAGGCTTTGGCGATCCATGCCGACGATGCTGCCGACGATGATGCAGGCGATATACAAATAGAGGAAATTGCTCGTCTTGAAGAAATCTTTGGTCGATGCGATCACCGGTTCCGGCAGGAGATGCGCATAGACCAGATAGGATGGAAGGAAGGTGGCGAAGATCGCCGCCGCACCGAGATTTTTGATGATCGGCAGGCGTTTTCCGAGTTCGGCGCAGGTGAAGCCGCCGACGGCCAGGATCGCGATGGAAATGAGAATGTCGGACGCAATCTTTCCTTTGCCGACATAGATAAATGCCCCGATCAGAGCAACCAGGACGATATAAATCGGCAGGGGGACAATCCCAATCTTGAAGTCGAATATCTTCCACCAGCCATATGGCCAGAAACCTTGCTGCGACGGTGTTTTATCAGCAGCCATATTCGGTACGGGCTGAGACGTGGATTGAGATGGTGACGACATTTCCGTTCTCCACACTGGCATTCTTATTTTAAGAGTCGATGGAATCGAGGCGCTTTCCGAGCAGTCGGCTGCCGATTTTGCCTGTCGTGCAATTCTAGCGATCGAACCTGTCAAAAAGCTGTCGGACGTCTTGGTCGCGAAAAAGATCTTGTTGGTCTTCCTGTGAAATGTCTACTGCGCGCCCTGGACTTGAGCGATGAAGCTTTCGATGGAGGCCCGCAAGTTCTGTTGCTCCTGTGACAGATCGGCGATGGAGCGGGTGACGTCATCGGCGATGCGCTGAATACCGTCGCTGGCCTCGGTGATCACGCCGATGTTGGCGGTGACGCCCTTGGTGCCGTCGGACGCCAGTTGTGCATTGCGGGAAATCTCTTCCGTGGCGACGCCTTGTTCTTCCACGGCGGCGGCGATGGCGGTGGTGGTCGCATCGATATCGTTGATGAAAAGCAAGATGTCCTCAATGGCGCCGATCACCGCGTCCGTCGACGTTTGCACGTCGGAGATCTGACGCGAGATGTCGTCGGTGGCCTGTGCGGTTTGGGTCGCCAGTGTTTTGACCTCGGAGGCCACCACGGCGAATCCTTTGCCGGCGGCGCCGGCGCGCGCCGCCTCGATCGTGGCGTTCAGCGCCAAAAGATTGGTCTGCTGGGCAATCACATGGATGAAGGACGCGACGTCGCCGATCCGTCTCGTCGCCTCCCGCAAGCTATCGACTGTGCCGCCCACCGTGTGCGCTCTGGCTTGCGCTTGCCGGGTTTGCGAAGCCCCGGATGAGGCGCTGGCGCTCACCTCGCGGATCGATGCCGAAAGTTCTTCCGTGGCCGAGGCGACGGTTTGGACGTTGGCCGACATCTCCGTCGCGGCATCGGCCACCTGCTTGGTTTGGATGTTGGTCGTGACCGTCTGGTTCAGAAGCGTTTCGGCATTGTGTTGCAGGCGTTTCGCTTCCTGGTCGATGACGGCGAGAGCTTGTGCGCCCGCCTGGGCGAAGATGGCGCAGGCGTCGTGGACTTTCGACGCCCGGACGAGATCCTCTTCGCGTCGGCGATCGGCCTGCGTTCGCAAGCTTTGGGCCTCAAGAGCGCTTTTGCGCAACAGTTCCAGGGCATTGCTCATGGCCCCGAATTCGTCCGGACAGGGCGCAGGTTCCACGGCAATCGTCAACTGATCGGCGGACAGCCGCCCGACGGCGTCCGTGAGGCTGCGCAGCGGCGTCGAGAGGCGCCGGTGAACACTGACGGCCAGCCACGAGCCGGCGATGATGGTCATGGCCAGAAAGGCAAGGCAAAGAGCCAGGATCCACGTGGCCTTTTGGCGAAGATGGTCGGCGTGGAGGGCCGCTTCGTTGAGAGCGGTAAAGCCGATTTTCTGCAGATTGTCGAAGGGGCCATTGCAGAGATGGGTCCATTCGGCGGCCGGGATCGCGACCGTACCGGATCCGTCCAGTTTTTTGACAAGCGCGTCGATACCTTGCTGGGCCGTGGTGACGTCACGGTGGCTTTGCGTGACGATGGCCATGACCGACGCCGCGACGCCGGGTCTGGCCAGGAAGTCCTCCAACGATTTGAAGCCGTCTTCGTAAAGCGCGCGGCGGCCACTGAGGTTTTGGACTTGGGTACCGGCCAATGGCTGGCTGTTGGCCATATTGGGACGGATCGTCGAGCATTGCGTGCCGTAGGCGTCGCGAATAGCCCACGCTTCGCGACGCACATGCACAAATTCGGCGAGCACGGGATCGGTCAGGCGGACGGCGTTGCCGGAAACGAGGGAGGCTTTGTTCAGCAAAGCGATGACCTGATAGACGGCTTCGCGCCAAGGCTCGGTTTCACGGACATCGCGCTGGTCTTTGGGAAGCGTGGTCAGGCGCGCGAGCAGACTTTGTCTGTCGCGCATGACATGGTCGGCGGCTTCGAGGTCTTTGCCGAGAGATTCGCCGGTCTGCTGGAGAACGCTTTGTTGGAGGATATCCAGCACGGTTCGCAGGCCTTGCTCGGCTTCTTCCTGGGTCTTGGCGATCGCTGGCCCCGGTTGATCGGTGGTCAGCAACTCGGTTTGCACCTTCGAGATCTGTCCGCGCATGACCACTGTCGCTTCGAAGAGCGCATGGTCCAGATGGGTCAGCACCAACGTTCTTGAGGCATCCTGATAATTGCGCCACGCCGTCCAGGCGGTGACGCTCAAGGCCGTGATCAACGCCAGCGTCAAGGCCCATTGGGCGAAGAGCAGCAGACGCTCGATCGATGTGCGAAACATGGCTTTTTCCTCCCGATTTTTTATTTCTATTGTAACGGGGGCCGCTTTCAGCCGGCTTTCGTCACGGAACAGAATCGAGGCGGTTCTTTCATCTTCAATTTCGAGGCCACGCGGTCCAAGCGGTTCGGTCGTTGCGATGGAGTCTGTCGTAATTGAAAATCGTCAAAATACGCGGGAGAATGTGGCAGATATTCTAAGAGGATTTAAAACCCTTATTGTCACGGTGCCGGGTGGGGCGGAGGAACGTCACTGGCCTTGGAAACTATACTATAGTCACATCTGTTTTTGGAGGCGTGTTCAATGAATTTGCCATGTCGGGTTGCCGTGATCACCGGAGCCGGGTCGGGAATTGGGCGGGGGACGGCTCTGACTTTGCTTGGCGATGGTTATTCGGTTGTTCTGGCTGGTCGTCGCCTCGCCGCCCTTGAGGAGACGCAGTCCCTTGCGGGGGAGCACGGCGCGCGAACGTTGGCGGTGCCGACCGATGTCAGCGATCCTGCGTCCGTCGAGGCGTTGTTTCGGACAAGCGTCGCGCATTTCGGCCGAGTCGATCTGTTGTTCAACAACGCTGGTATCAATGTGCCGGCGGCATCCATTGAGGATCTGACCTTCGAGCAATGGAGCCAGGTCGTCTCCATCAATCTGACGGGATCGTTTTTGTGCGCGCAAGCGGCCTTCCGCGTCATGAAAGAGCAAAATCCGCAGGGCGGTCGAATCATCAACAACGGCTCGATTTCAGCGCACACGCCGCGGCCGGGCTCGGCCCCTTATACCGCAACCAAACACGCCATCACCGGACTGACCAAATCCTTGTCCCTGGACGGGCGGAAATACAACATCGCCTGCGGCCAGATCGATATCGGCAATGCGGCGACCGCCATGGGGGGGCGGATGGCCAAGGGCGTTCCCCAGGCCAACGGCGCCATCGCCGTAGAAGCGGTCATGGACGTTCGGGAGGCGGCCCGCGCCGTGGCTTATATGGCCAGCCTGCCGTTGGACGCGAACGTGCAGTTTCTGACGGTGATGGCCACCACGATGCCCTTTATCGGGCGCGGGTGAGGGAGCCGAACCGCCGAACCGCAGAAGAGATCGGATGCCTGTCATCCTCTTTTGTCGTCACCCCCGGGCTTGACCCGGGGGGTCCATGTCTCCCCTCCACCAGAAGGGATGTCGTTCTGACGACAGATGGATTGCCGGGTCAAGCCCGGCAATGACGAAAGGGGGGCGTGGGAACGCGAGCCCCTCTTATGGCTCAGGCTGGGACCAGGGTCTTGGCGAACAGCCACAGGATGAACAGCACGACGGGGACGTGGAAGACGAACTGGGTGAAGGTGAAACCGACGACGTCTCTGGCTTTCAGACCGACGATCCCCAGCAGGGGCAGCATCCAGAAGGGGTTGATCAGGTTGGGCAGAGCCTCGGCCGCATTGTAGACCTCGACGGCCCAGCCGAGATGGGTATGGAGATCCTTTGCCGACTG
>DATNIV010000049.1:0-5740 GCA_035604255.1 Telmatospirillum sp.
GTAGGTCGTGCATCCTTTGCAGCCGAGCTCGTAAGCTTGCAGATAGACGCCCTTGAATTCCTCGAAGTCGATGCTTTCCGGCACATTGATGGTTTTGGAAATGGAACTGTCGATGAATTTCTGGGCAACCGCCTGCATGACCACATGGTCGGAGGGGGCCAGATTTTGCGCGTCGACAAAATAGTCGGGCAGCGGCGCGGCTTCGCCGTACAGGCGGCGGAACAGGCGTACCGCGTAATCGCTGACCTCCTCGTCGCGCCGGCTGCCGTCGGGCATCAGCACCGTGCGGGTATAGGCGTAGCTGAAGACCGGTTCGAGACCCGAGGACACATTGTCGGCGAACAGCGAAATAGTGCCCGTCGGCGCGATCGACGTCAGCAAAGCGTTGCGGATGCCGTGGGTGCGGATGGCTTGACGCACGTCGGCATCCAGACTCCGGATCGATTCTCCGGCCAGATAGGATTCGGCTTCGTATAGCGGGAAGGCGCCTTTTTCCGCCGCCAACTCACTGGATGCCAGATAAGCCTCGCGGCGCAACAGCGAGAGCCATTGCTCGGTCAGCTTTGCCGCTTCCCGCCCGCCATAACGGGCGCGACACATAATCAGGGCATCGGCCAGGCCGGTGACGCCCAAACCCAACCGCCGCTTCGAGACGGCTTCCTGTTGGTGCTCGGGCAGGGGGTAGTTGGAGACGTCGATGACATTGTCCATCATCCGAACCGCCACGCGCACCAAGCGGGCCAGTTGCTCTTCGTCGAGCTTGGCCGCCTCTTCGAACGGGTGTTCGACCAGGCGGGCCAGATTGATCGAGCCGAGCAGGCAAACGCCGTAAGGCGGAAGGGGCTGCTCACCACAGGGGTTGGTCGCGTGGATGGTCTCGCAATAATGCAGATTGTTCAGCCGATTGATGCGATCGATGAAGATCACCCCCGGTTCGGCGAAGCTGTAGGTGGCGCGCATGATGGCGTTCCACAAATCCCGGGCGGGTAGGCTTTTGTAAACCACACCCTCGAATTTCAATTCCCAAGAATCGCCGCTTTTCACCGCCGCCATGAAAGCGTCGGAGATCAGGACCGAAAGATTGAACATGCGCAGACGGCCGGCGTCGCGCTTGGCTTCGATGAAGGCTTCGATGTCCGGATGGTCGCAAGCCATCGTCGCCATCATGGCGCCGCGTCGCGATCCGGCGCTCATGATGGTCCGGCACATGGCGTCCCAGACATCCATGAAGGATAACGGGCCAGACGCATCGGCGCCGACGCCTTTGACCGGCGCTCCCTTCGGGCGCAAGGTCGAGAAGTCGTAGCCGATGCCGCCGCCCAACTGCATGGTGACGGCGGCCTGCTTCAGATGTTCGAAGATGCCGGCCATGTCGTCCGGGATGTCGCCCATGACGAAGCAGTTGAACATGGTCACCTTGCGGCCGGTCCCGGCGCCGGACAGGATGCGGCCGGCCGGCAGAAAGCGGAAATCGTTCATCGCTTCGAAGAAGCGGGATTCCCAATCGATCCGATCCCGTGGTTCGGCGCTGGCCAAGGCTCCGGCAACCCGGTGCCAGCTATCCTCGATGGTTTTGTCCACAGCGTCGCCGGTCGGCCCTTTGAGCCGATATTTCATGTCCCAGATCTGCTGTGAGATGGACGCCATCTGCGTCATGACTGTTCTCCGCCGCGAACGACACGGCCTGCAATTCAACGAAGATATTTCTGAAAACCGGGGCATTTTAATGCCGGGACCGGTAACTCTAGGAGCCGCTCCGTTTTCCGTCAAGCCTTTCCGTTCTCATTTTGTTTCCACATGTGGCGTCGGTCGAAGGCGTTGAAATCGTTTGCCGCGATGGAGTTATCCCCCTGATTAACGAGGTGGCCTTTCCGTGTCGGCTGGCTCACTCCACAGATTTATCCACAGGACACGCCCGGCTCGGTTCGCTTGATCGCAAAGACGTGAGGTGAGGAAACCGCCGTAAGGCACCCTGTTCTAACGCTTGTGTGGCGGTCTCGATCTGTTGTTGCAGTGCGGTCATAACACTCTTGCGATCGAGGTTGCGGGGAAGGGCCGGCAGAATTTCCAAAGTGATAACGCCCGAGTGGCGGAGAAAGGCGTTGCGGCTCCAAAACAGACCGGAGTTCAGGGCGACCGGAACCAGCGGTGCGTCCAGCGCGGCATAGAGCATCGCCACCCCCGAATGATAGGTTCCGCTGGCGCCTGGAGCTTGCCGGTGGCCTTCCGGAAAAATGACGATCTGGCGTTGATCCTTGATGGCCCGACGGGACGCTTCGATCATCAGCTTGAGGGCTTTCACCCCCGCCTGACGATCGATCGGCACCTGTCCCGTCTTTCGCAAATACCAACCGATGAAAGGCAGGAACAACAATTCTTTTTTGAGAATGTAGGCCGGGTCAGCCAGCAGGTGATGGAAAATCATCGTGTCCCAGGCCGACTGATGTTTGGCGGCAATGATGACCGGTCCTGGCGGCAAATTCTCGGCGCCCTTTATTAGGAAAGACAATCCAAGGATGTGGCGCTGGAGAAAAAAACCGCTTTCCAGCCAGAACGTCGCGCAACGTTGCATGAAGCGCCGCGAGGCAAAGGCCAGAAAGGGCAGATAGAGGGCCGAGAGCAGGATGGTCCAGGGCAGGAAGAGCAAGTGATAGGTCAGAGATCTGATCACGGTCACGGGGCGTCCTCCTGCAACTCAGCCCAGTGGCGCAACTGAGCGGCCAGATATTTGGTATATTCCGATGCGATGAGATGGGCTGTCCCAGGCCACAGCCACCATTGTTCATGCTTCACTTTGTCGGGAAAGACCGGATGCGGAACGATCACGGCGTCGGGCATGGCGTGACGAAATTCCGCCAAGCTTCGGCGCATATGATAGTTGGCGGTGACAAGGCGTAGCGAGTGATAGCCTTCGGCGCGCATCCAGGCTGCGGTTTCGACAGCGTTGCCGGCGGTGTTGTCGGCCGTGTGGCCAAGGACGACACAACATTCCAGTTCTTCGGGCTTTTGGCGGGACAGTCGCAGAAGTTCGGTGACGTCGACGCTGTGATAAACGCCGGAGACGAACAGCTTGCGGGCCATCTTTCTTCGCAACAGGAACAGCCCGGCATCGAGGCGTTCGGAGCCGCCGGTCAGGACCACGATGGCGTCTGTCGGGGTCGATATATCGTTCAATTGATCGGGGACGTCGGCGGCGTACCAAATGAACCCGGCCAACCAAGCGGCGGCGGCGGCCAGGGCTATCCAGTGGAGTGGCGGGCGGATCAATAGGCGCATCTCAGGGCGCATCGATATGCTGTGGCAATGGTACCGGAGCGTCAGAGCAAATGTGCCAGGGTTCGATGAACAGTAACACGAGCCGTCACCATGGCCAGCAACGCCGCGACGGCCGGCAAGGCCAGAACGGATGCCCAGCCGATGATTGGCAAGGACAGTTCAGCGAGAAACCCGCCTTCCAACCGTTTGGCGGTCACGCCGATGGCGGCCAGGATCGGTAAGGTCAGGATTAATCCGATGACGCCGCCTTTCAGTCCCAGCACGAAGGCGCGATCGGCGAATTGACGGGCGATATAGTCGTCCGGCGCGCCGATCAGATGCAGAACCTCGATGACCTCCTGGTGGACGGCCATGCCGGTTCTCGTCGCGTAAAACACCGTGGCCGAGGTGACGCCGCCGATCAGGACGGCGATGGCGATCGCCAGCCATTCGATGCTGCGACTGAGACCGATCAGCCGGGAGAGCCAGACGCGGTGATCGTCCAAAGATGCGCCACTGACCGATTGGGACAGTTTTGAGGTCAAGGCGGTCAGATCCGGCGGCGTGTCGGGCAAAGTGGTCACGTCGATCAGGGCCGGAAGTGGGAGTTCCTTGAGCAGATCGCTATTGCCGAGCCAGGGGGCCAACAGGGCGACCAGTTGATCCTGACTGAGCGCCCGGGCTCTTGCGACGCCGGGAAAGTCCTTGAGAAGCGCCAGCGTGCGCTCCACCTTTTCGCGTGTGCGTTCGGCCGATTCGCTGGCGTCGCCCGGCGCCGCGGCGATTTCCACGGTTAACGTTCCCGAAACGTCGCGGTCCCAACGGCCGATCAGTCCGTTCAAGATAAAGACACTGGTCAGAGCGACGGCGCACAAAAAGACCATGGGGGCGACCAGCCAGGGCAAAAAGCGGCTGGTGGCATCTTGATCGAGCGGAAGATCGGACCGTCGGAAAAACAAGGCTCTCTTTCTCATCCTCTCCGCATCTGGCCATTTTCCAGACGCAATTGCGGATATGGCAGCCGGGAGACCAAATTCTCATTATGGGTGGCGACCACCACCGTGGTGCCCAGCTTATTCAATTCCTCGAACAGATACATCAGCCGCATGGCGATATTGTCATCCACATTGCCGGTTGGCTCGTCGGCAAGCAAGAGGTCAGGGCGACCGATGACGGCGCGGGCGATCGCGACACGCTGTTTTTGCCCACCCGACAATGTCGGTGGCTTGGCGTCCAGATGGTCGGCCAGTCCGACCCAGGTCAAGAGGTCGGGGACGAATTTCCGGACATCGTTCTCGTTGGCGCCGGCGACACGCAACGGCAGCGCCACATTGTCCAAAGCCGAGAGATGGTCGAGCAAGCGAAAGTCCTGGAACACCACGCCGACGCGGCGGCGCAGCGCCGGCAATTCGTAGCGTTTGGCGACGGCGACGTCGCGGCCGAACAAGACGATACGGCCGCGCGATGGCCGTTGAGCGAGGTACATCAAGCGCAATAGAGTGGATTTGCCAGCTCCCGACGATCCCGTCAGGAAGTGGAACGAGCCCGCCGGCAAGGTGAAACTGATGTCTTGAAGAATTTCCGGGCCACGCCCATAGCGCACGGCGACATTGTCGAACTGAACCACATTGGCCCTGTCTGCCGTAGGATGTCGCACGCTTTTTCCCTTCTCGGACGTCTGAAAGATTACATGGCGGCGTCGCTTCGTCCAGCGCGCGCTTGTGTTGTAACAGGTGGCCGCCTATAAAGAATAATATTCTAACGGGTTCGGTCCTCAGCGCTTGATTGCTAAGCGTCAGAGGGATCGCTCCCGCAATTGAAGGAATTGCACTCTGATTCTGATATTGCGTCAGGTGTTAAATTGTCACAGTCAGACTAACAACGGTTCGCTCGGCCGATGATCATCACCTGCCCACAGTGCGAGACCCATTTTGCCGTTTCGGAAGCGGCCCTTGGCACGAAGGGGCGCACCGTTCGTTGTGCGCGCTGTTCCCACAAATGGCATCAGGTCCCTCGGGTCGACGACGTCGACGATGAAATCCCGCTGGAGATGCCGCCGGTGGTGTCGTCTCCACGCGCCGCGCGACCGCGAGAAACCTTGGCGGAACACATGTTCGCCGGGGTCGACCCGGGCGCCGAGGATCGTCCCCATGCGAGCAAGGCTGCCGATTTCGGCTCGATGCCGGCGGAAAGCCCGGCCGAGGGCGACGTCAAGCCTGCGGAGGACGAAGACCCTTTCGCCAAAATCTCCGAACTGATGATGTCTTCGGTGCCGGAGCCGATCCCCGACGTTTTTGCCTCGATTCCGCCCAAACCGGCACCTCGTCGCAAAGGGGCCGCCGGGCTATGGTTGCTCTTGCTGGCCTTGCTGACCGGCAGCGCCGGAGCGGGGCTCTATTTCCTGCAGGACAAAGTGATCGACCATTGGCCGGAGGCAGCGCGTTATTACGACGAGTTCGGCTTGCGTAATGAAGTGGTCGGCGCG
>DATNIV010000050.1:0-6210 GCA_035604255.1 Telmatospirillum sp.
TCGGTCTGGCCGAAAAGCGAAAAGCAGGCCGGCGAGACATAGAGGTAACGCCCTTCCAAATCGAGACTGGCGATCATGTCGGAACAGTTGTCGGCAAGCAGGCGGTAGCGCGCCTCGCTTTCCTTCAGCTTCTTTTCGAACGCCGTGCGTTCGGCAAATGTACCGGCATCTGATGTCCTTTTCACGGAGCGATATCCTCGTTGACGGAGAAAGTCGCATCGACATGACTGCGGTTTCCCGTCGACTGGGAATTTGATGCAACGGGATATGTCGAGGTATCTCCATTTAGGGACATGTCGTCGCTTTGTCAGTAGGAGGGGGGGCGATCACGAAAATTTGGAACGCCGAATGAATACCTCTTGGCAAGGGCGAAAAGGGAGAAAAAATCATGAGGGACGGAAAATAAGCGGTATGGATTTTCTTTCGATCAACTGGACCGTGAAAGTCTTTCCGGCTCCTCATCTAACGCATCTGTTGTTTGAGGTTCGACGACGATCAGGACATTGCAGGGCGAGTGGGCGAGCAGATCCGATCCGACCGAGTCTTCGACCAGGCGACCCAGCCAAGAAAGGTGGCGATGGCCGATAATGATGATATCGGTCCGCAAATAGCGGGCCAGCAGCACGATCTGTTCCGCCGTTACGCCGTAAGGCGCGTGGACGTGGCAGGTGATGCCTTGTTTGTCGAGGTTCTGGCGCGCCTCTTCCAGCACGGCGCGGACCTCCATGTCCATGACGGAGACCATTTCGGCGGTGGGGACGGCGAAGCTGAATTCCCGGTGCCGGCTCAGGTCGTTGACCGACATCACATGAAGCTCCGCTGCCATGCAGCCTGCCATTTCGGCGGCTTTGGCCAGAACCTGGAGACGTTGAGGCGACGCATCGATGGCTGCCAGAAGGACCTTGCGCACAGTGGCTCTATCTCAAAAAAGTAGAGGGCGATTCAGACATTCGGTTGGCGCACCAAAGTGCGCCAACCGAATGTCATCGCGCTCTATCGGATCTGCCGTCTGGGCCGCATGAACCAAGCGGGAATGAGGGCGGCGAAGAAGATGACGGCGACGAATAGAAAACTCTCCCGGAATCCCATGACGCTCGCCTGAGCGGCGATCATGCGCGAAAAGAAGCGATAGGCCTCGTCGGTGCGCATGGCAAGATTAACGTGATCGACCAGGCCGGCCCGTGCGAGCAAGGACGCGATGAGATCCAAGCTGTCCGCGGCGGCGTGTCCGCCCGTTTGCAAATTATTGAACGCATCCGCATAAATCGTCGTCTGGCGATCCAGATAGACCGACAGGAGGCTGACTCCGACGGCGCCGCCCAATTGTCTGACGAAATTGATGGCGCCCGCGCCCTGGCTGACCATGGACGAATCGAGAACTCGCAGAGCGCCGACATTGAGCGACGGCAAAATAAAACCCAGCCCGATACGCCCAATCACCACCCAACCGGCAAAACTCCAGAATTCGGTCGAGGTGTCGACGGACGTCATCAGATAGCAGGAAAAGCCGAACAGAAGAAGTCCGCTTAAAATAAGCAGATGTGGAGGAATGTGGTCGCTCAACCGTCCGGCAAGCGGAAAGACGAAGCCCAGCACGATGCCGGCGGGCATCAGCAAAAGTCCCGATTCGGTTGGCGTGTAACCTTGGATGGTTTGGACGAACAGCGGAATCAGATAGGTCGAGCCATACAATCCCAATCCCAGAATGAAGGCGACGGCGGAGGCGGCGGCAAAGCGCGGATTGAGGTAGACGCGTAAGGCGACAATCGGGGTTGGCGTATGGCTTTCCTGCCAGACAAAGGCCGCGCCGCAGGCCATGGCCGTCATGAAGCCGCCGCCAACCAGGTGAGAGTCCCAGCCCAGGCGTTGTCCATTGGCCAAGGCGGCGAGAAAGGCGGCAATAGCTATCGACAGCAAGGAAAATCCAACCCAGTCGAAGGCTGGCAAGCGATCGCTTGCGCGGGTGGCCAGAAAAAGCTGCGCCAACACAATGCCGGCAACGCAAAAAGGAGGTCCCAGAAAGAAGACGTAACGCCAGGAATAATTATCGATCAACAGACCGCCCAGCGTGGGTCCAAGGGCCGGCGCCAAAATCACGCCGACACCGAAAATTCCCATCGCGGTGCCGCGGCGGGCTGGTGGAAAGGCCTGGAAGATCACGACCATGGCCAAGGGTTGGACGAGCCCCGCAGCCGCTCCCTGAATGACGCGGGCGATGATCAGCACGTCTTCGTTGGGGCTTAAGCCCCCCAGGATGGAGCCGAGCGTGAAGGCGAGAAGCGCCAGGACGTAGGTGGCGCGACGACCGAAGGCGCCAAGCGTCCAGGCGGTGGCCAGCATGGTCGCCGTCATCGCGGCCAGAAAGGCGGTCGACAGCCACTGCGCTTTGTCTTGGCCCATGCCGAATTCACCCATGATATCGGGCAGGGCGACATTGACGATGGTTGCCGACAGGACCATGGCGATGGTTCCCACCATCACGGTCGCCGTCGCAAACCATTTATAGGCTTCGCCGTAGCGTAGGACGAGTTGCTCAGTGGTGGCTTGCGTCAATGTCGACCTCCACCATCATGCCCGGCCGTAAGGGGGCGTCCGGCGGTTGTTCGACGGCAATGCGCACTTTGACGCGTTGGGTGATCTTGGTGAAATTGCCCGAGGGATTGGGACTCGGCAGCAAGGCGAACTGAGATGTCGCGGCATTGCCGATTCGTTCGATGGAGCCGGTGAAGCGGCGAGACGGAAAGGCGTCGACGCTGATGTCGACCGGTTGTCCGGGCTTCAGGTCGGACAGTTTGGTTTCCTTGACATTGGCCTCGATCCAGACCGCGTTGGGGTCGTGGACGATGACCAGACGCTGACCGGGAATGACATATTCTCCCGGTTCGACGAATTTCTGATCGACGACGCCGTTGATCGGACTGCGCACCTCGCGGTCGTTGATCTCGATGTCTTTCTGATGAATTTGCGCTTCGACCTGCTCGGCGTCATGACCAAGACTTTCCACTTGCTGTCGCAAGAGATCGATCTGCGCAAGGTTGGCTTTGGCGCTGGCAATCGTCGTATCGGTTTCCGCCATCTGGGCGGTGGCGCCGCGTGCGGTTTCCTCGGCTTGACGGAGTTGGCTGCGCCGCAAATCCCAGGTCTGGCGCGAGATGAACTGATCGTTCAACAGCGCGTCGGCGCGCTGATAGTCACGTCGCGCCCGGTCCACTTCCGACTGTGCCGAATTGAGACTGGCCAGATTCGCCGATCGTCGGGCCAAGGCCGCGGTGACGGCGCTGGGCGCGGTCGTTTCGGCGATGTGCAATTGTGTGGCCGTGCGTTCTTTTTGCAAACGAAGGGATGCGGCCTTGGCCCGCAATTCGTCGCGTTGCAAAACAGTTTCGCGTTGATCGATGACCGCCAAGATCTGCCCGACGGAGATCTTTTGTCCGTCGTCGGCCGGCCGGCTGGCCACCCACCCGTCGACCCGGCTGCTCATGGTGATCATGTCGGCCATGACCCGAGCGTCGGTTTCGGAGATATGCGCCAGGCGTCCGTACTGCCATGTGAGTCCGATGGCGGCCAAGAGCGCGAAGGCGCCGAAGAGGAATTTTTTGCGCCAGCGTTTGAGCAAGACGATGCCGCGCAACAGAGTGAGGTTCTGTGCAGGGGGGTGGGGAAGAGGGGGAGGCGGTGTAATCTTCATTGAGGGTTCAGTCCGATATGCGCCCCGACATTCCGCGCCATGCGGTTGAACACCTGCAGGCAGACGACCAAGTCCTCTTCACTGATGCCGTCCAGGATTTCTTTTCGCAGATCCCCGGCAATGCGGATGATGTTTTCCAGGACCGGCTGCGCCGCCGGGGTCAGATGGATCGTCTTTGTCCGCCGATCGGCGTGACAATCATGTCGTTCGATCAGTCCTAACCGTTCCAGACCATCGAGCAAGCGAACCAAGGTCGGACCTTCGACGCCCACGCGGTCGACCAACTCCCGTTGCGGCAGGGTGCCCTCGGATTTCGACAAATGCAGGAGAATGACCCATTTCGCCTGCGTCAAGCCAAGCGGAGCCAGCCGCTCGTCGAGCCGCGATCGCCACAATCGCGCCGTTCTCGACAGATCAAAACCGATGCGTTCCGCGGGCAACGCCTTTTCCATAGCCGTCTCCAAAACGATGCTGTGCTATTTAGTGTCTTACTAATTAATAGTCAACTATCGAATTGCGCTGCTTTTTCTGAAAGGGAGGTCCTGACCAGTCCCTCAATCGAGGTATCACCGGCAAAGAGAAGATCGATCCGGGGGGGCATCGGTCGTGTATGTCGAGGGTGGGGGGGATCCACAAGGTCGTGATGGCGATGTTATAATGAGATAATATATAGTTATATATAAATATAATGTCAATTTACAATAAAAATATAGAATAATTCTTATTTTCGGTAATGTTTTTTAAATTATATAGGAAAATTATTTGATGTTGCGAATTGTATAATTGCCATATTATCTTCGAATTTCCGCATTAAATTTTATAATATTAATAATTTTAACGAGCTATTACTATAGTATAGCTATATTGATTTCCGTTGCGCGTCAAAATGCATCGTGATAGAACGATAAAAGCGACGCCTGCAAATCAACTTGAGGGTGCTGTCGTGATGGTAAGCATGCCCCTTCCCTCTCCTCAAAATCATGCTTTGTTACAGCAGCCTCCGATGAGGGTTGTCATCATTGATGATAGCCAAAGTTCGCTTTTGCTGATGTCCGGTTTGGTGTCGGAGTTGCAGACCGCCGACGCCGTGCCTTTTTCCAGCTCCGCGCAGGCCCTCGCTTGGCTGGACCATAATGTCGTCGACCTGGTGATTGTCGACTACGTCATGCCGGCGCCCGATGGGCTCGCCTTTATCGAGATTTTCCGAAGAAATCCGAGGCATCAGGGCGTTCCCATCATCATGGTGACGTCTTCCGGACTGAGGGACGTACGCTATATGGCTCTTCAACTCGGCGCGATCGACTTTCTCACCAAGCCGATCGATCCGGTTGAGTTCACGGCGCGCATCAACAATGTGCTGGATGCGCATCAGGCGCATCAGGCGCTGGCCAATCGATCGACGTGGCTGGCCGCCGAAGTGGCGCGCGCGACCGAGGCGTTGCTTGACCGCGAGCGCGAAGCGCTTCTCTTTCTGGCGCGAACCGCCGAGCATCGCGACCCGGAGACCGGTGCTCATCTCGCGCGGATGGCCGCCTACTCCGGATTGATCGCGACAGCCCTCGGACTCCCCGCCGAGCAATCGAGCATGATCCGGGACGCCAGCCCTCTCCACGATGTCGGGAAGGTGGCCATTCCCGATCATATTCTGTTCAAGCCGGGCAAGCTGACGCCCGAAGAATTCGAAACCATGAAAGAACACGCCTCGCACGGCGGGGCTATCCTTTCGGGGAGCAAGTCCCCCCTTCTGCAACTGGCCTGCGATATCGCATTCTCGCATCATGAGCGGTTTGATGGCAGCGGTTATCCGCGGGGTCTCAAAGGAGAGGACATCCCGCTGGCGGGGCGAATCGTCGCGCTGGCCGACGTGTTCGATGCTTTGACCACGGTTCGACCCTACAAACAGGCGTGGCCGGTTGAAGAGGCTTTTGCCTATCTTCGCGGCGCCGAGGGTTCGCATTTCGATCCCTCCTGCCTGGCGGCCTGCGTGTCGGTGCGGGATGCTATTCATGATGTTTATAATAGTAATAGAGAATAATATTCTAATATTATATTTAAATATATATTTACTATACATAAGTATATAAATACTTCTTTACCTTAAGGGGCGATGATGACGGATGGCATTGACAATGTTATCGCATGGGACGGCGAAATCTCGGTTTCCCAGGCGGAAGAGGTTCATGATCGCTTCTGCGCCGCTCTGGCCGATGGCCGGCCCATCGTCGTCGATTGTGGCGCGATCGAGGACGCCGACATCAGTTTCATTCAGCTCTTGATCGCCGCCCGGACGAGCGCGCGGCGACGCGGGGTGTCGTTTTGTCTGAAGCAACCGGTTGGCGAGCCGTTTCTTGCGGTTTTGCGCCGTGGCGGCTTTCTGTTGGAAGCGCCGTTGCCTCAAGACGATTTTTGGACCGGTGGAGCCTGAGACATGCAAAAAACGATTTTGAGCGCCGATGATTCGGCAAGCATGCGCCAGATGGTCAAATTGACCCTCTCCGCGGCCGGCTATCACGTGATCGAGG